>JAJSZO010000112.1 GCA_030262795.1 Deltaproteobacteria bacterium
ATTAAACTAACTTTAATTTTAAAATAAAGTGTAAAACATCATCTTCTACCGAATATGATTCAGGTTTTTTCTTTTGAACCTCAGGACTAATGAAAATCGGTAACCTTTCCAATCGCTTTATATATTTTACTAAGGATGCTTCACGTATCATGGGATCTCCTGAAACTATACCATTGACAACCACATGTTTTTCCTGTGTTTTGCTGCTCTTTCTGACATGACTGCCTAAATCGGCTGTGATGCTGAGCAGGCGAATATTCATCGGAGTCAGATTTGAGAGTTCGTTAATAATCACTATTGGAAGAAGTTTTTGGCTGCTTATTTTCAGATTTTGCTGATTGCTTCTGGCTGTGACGGCCATCTGGAGAAGCAGATTCTGATCAACAAGCGGAGTGTATTGCTCTATTTGTTGTTTGAGCCGGGTAATAACCGCTTTTTTTTGATCAGCAGAATTTCCCACCCACCAGAAAACCCCAAAACAGACAGCCATAATTATCAGAAATATTGAAAAAATGCCACGGTTGATTCGAGTAATCTTTGTCTCTTTTTCTTCATCCTGCTGTGTAAAAATAAGATTGGGAGTATAACTGTTGTCAGACAGGGCTAGTCCTACTGCCACACCCAAGGTAGATCGCTTTGAGATTGATGCCGGAGGTATCACAGCGCCGAGAAAAGGGACTTTGCCGGAATCAAGGGCATCAATAACATTAACTTTAAATCCAAGCTGTTCTTCAATATGGTTGATCATGGGAGTATAGAAAGGTATGCCGCTTGAGATGCAGATATTTGTCACCTTGTCACCCTCAAGGATTGAGGTATAATGCTCAAACGTATTTTCGACCTGCCTGATCAGCCTGTTTACAGAAGGAAGAATCATATTGAATATTTCTTCCTCTTTCAGGTGAACTCCCGTTTCTTTTTCAGTTCGGGAAGAAGTGCCGGTGCCAAGACTGAAGAGCAGTTCCTGACTTAGTTCCATGTCGTAAAATTGTGCTTCGGAAATATCGGCAGTAGATGACTCAATCCCTTTATCCATTTCCGCAGAAATCTTTTTTTTATGATCAATAATTCCTTCTGCAATGGATTCGATCATGCTGTTTATACCGGCCTTGATACTGCGCGTCAGAACAAGACTGCCCTTAGAGAAGATATCAATATGCGAACGATCATAGCCGATATAAAGACTTGCCGTTGTTTGATCAATAGTCGGCAGCCAGCCTGTTTTCAACAGGTTTTGAATTGCAAAAGGAGCGATAGTTATGCCGGATAGAGCAAAACCGGTTTGTGAAAAGAGTGTTTTTATCCTTTCCACTTCCTCTTTTTTAGCAATATAAGCTGTTACTGCTATCTTGGTGACACCTTTAACAACGACTTCGCCTTGAACATCAAAATCAAATAGATTTTCTTTTTCATTAAAGGAAAATTCTTTTTTAACTGTCCAGTAAACAGCGTTGGCAATCTCTTTTTTTCTTACTTTGGGTATCTGTATATACCGCACTTCGACATTGGAGGACGAAATAACTGTCCAGATATTAATACCCTTAGGATGATCGCAAAAAGCAGCCAGGGATGATCGCAAAAAAGCAACAAACTGCTGAGAATCTCTTGAGATATTAGGTGGTAACGGCACACATTTCTGGCCAAGCAATTGCCATTTCTGTCCGGAAAATCGTCGGATAATCTTGATCAATTTCAGCTCAACACTGCTGATATCAACACCTATTGTAATCGGATTTTTTAAAGGAAAGATCCCGGTCAACCTGGTCAACACAGACCTTCGCTTTTCAGGGGACGGGGAAGTTGTAAAAGTGTCTGAAAAATTATCTAAATTTGCATCATCGCTGCGAATCATACTGAGCAATTTTTCGGTAGAAGATATCTCGTTATGTGATGGCAATATAGCCCTCCGACTCTAGTACCTGAATTGAGTGATTTTCGGCTCAACTTAGGTAGTATGCAGTAAGGTTCTAACACTATCGAAAATTTTTAAAAAAATCTACAATAACATAAATGGCTTTGTCAACAATTTATTCACATAAACAACAATTTAACAATTTGACTAGGAACGTGGACGAATTAACTTGCCTGAAAATATTGTATCAAGATAGAATTTTGTGATGTTATCCATATGTTCAAACCGGTGATCTTTTTGTTCATTTTTTAATGCTATTTCATTTCTAATGTTGGAAGCTAATTTTTTCCCCAGCTCCACGCCGAACTGGTCAAAAGGATTTGTGCCCCATATAAAAGCCTCAAAAACAGTTTTTGCCTCATAAAATGATAAGAGACGGCCAACACTTTCAGGTGAAAGATCGTTTATAAGTATGGTGGAAGATGGCCTGTTGCCAGAAAAATATTTTGCTTTATTCTTATCTTCTTTTCCTTCGGCAAGAGCTGTTGGCTGTGAAATCAGATTCGCCCATAATTCCTGATGATTTGTAACGCCTTTTGATTTGTAATTATACTGATCATACTGAGGCCTGATTACCCCTATAAACTCAATGGGAAAGGGACGTCCCTGATGCGCCAGTTGAAAAAAAGAATGCTGGGCATTTGTGCCGGATTCTCCGAAAATAATAGGCCCGGCCGGTTCATCCAGGAAATGGCCTTCCTGTGTAACTGATTTGCCGTTACTTTCCATATTGAGCTGCTGAATATGGAGCGCCAGCTTTCTCAACGGGGATGCATAGGGAATTATTGCCTGAGTTTGATATCCCAGAAAATTATTGTTCCATATTGAAATAAGGGCAGCAATCAGAGGAATATTTTTTCCGCAGGGAGAGTTCTTTGCATGAATATCCATCTCTTCAGCGCCTTTTAAAAATCGCTCAAACTTCTCATATCCCAGATACAAACCAAGAGGTACGCCGCCGACCGCAGAAGTTACACTGTATCTACCTCCTATAAAATCAAACATGTGAAATGCAGATAGAACAGGATTGGCAGGATCGTCTCCGGGGCTTCCCTTGCTTGTGACAGTTACAAAGTGCTTAGAAAATTCAAGGCCTTTTTCTTTCATAAATGAAATGGCGAGATTTGCATTGGCAACAGTTTCGGTGGTTGTATAGCTTTTTGAAACAACTATCCACAAGGTAGATTCCGGTTCTATTGCGGAGACTATATTTCCAAAATTATGGATATCTACATTTGATAGAAAATGTATTTCAATATTTTTATCCGCAAAGGCTTTTAGAGCACAAGAAACAAACTTCGTGCCGAGATATGATCCTCCTATGCCGATTACAACAACATGTTTAAAAGGTTTTCCAGTTGATCCGGTTATTTTCCCATTATGAACTTTTGAAACAAATTCCCTGATATTTTCTCTTGTTTTTATTATCTCAGGCATTACATCCTTTTCATCTATACAAATAGAAGTGCCTGAGAAATTTCTTGAAGCAGTGTGAAGAGCAGCTCTGTTTTCAGAAATATTTATCTTTTCACCGTTCACCATTGAAATAAACTGTTCTTTTAGTTTCCTTGCTTCTGCCAGTTCAAAAAGCAAACTCATGGCCTTTTCATCTACTCTCTGACGTGAAAAATCGTAGAAAAGACCATTGCAAGTTAAAGAAAATTTTTCGAGTCTGCTGTTTTCCTTGATGAGGTATTTTAAATGTTTGTCAGGGCGGCTAAAGTTTTCAGCATGTTTTTTCAGGTTCTTCCATGCGGGAATGCTGTTTAGATTGTGAGATATCTGACTTGATAAAAAATTCATATTTTCTATCTCCTGTTTCTTAGGAACGTGGACGAAATAACTTCCGCAACTATGCATCACAGCTTCAGGCCATCTTTGCCCGATCTAAAATCACAAAAATCTTGCAATAGCTCGCTATTCCTTCGACTTTTGTGATTTTAGATCGAACAAACCTAACCTAAATCTGTGCGCCTACTTGCGGAAGTTAATTCGTCCACGTTCCTTAATGGCTTGCTGATCAAACGCTTTTTGTGCAAGATCTTACTTTAGATAAAATTGTTTGTATTTTATCTATGGCACTGCAATCATCAATGCATTCAGGAAAATTTTCCCTTTTGTTACATTCTTTACATGGGCTTTTTACTAAATAACCGACTTCAAAGTCAAACTTGTATGTGTAAACAGTTTTTCTATCCATGCGTATCTAATTCTAAATCCGTTTTTTCTAAGGGTTCGCACAAAAATAAGTTCGCAATTTTAAGTGTTGAGACGCCCGTCTGGCAAGGCGCAAAAGCGCAGGAATATCAGGATATTCCGAGCTTTTGCAACGCAGCCATGCGGGATGCATCTGCGCTTAAAATGTGAAATTATTTTTGTGCGAGCCCTAACTCCTCAAGTTGCGGATAGATGTAACATGTTAACTATAAAAAGGTAAAGCTATAAATAAAATCAGCATCCTTCATTTTGTAGGTTACACTTTTCCAACATTGACGGACGCCAGCCATTAGCTGTTACTCTTTAGCTAACTTTTCAACTTCTTTCCAAAAGCTCTTATCCCCAATTTTATTTCCGGATATAATAGGTGGTCTAATCCGCCAATGCCAGTCTTTCTTACCCTCACCCTTATGACCAGGAAAAGGCTCCTTCGCAAATAGATATGCCCTACAGCAAAGAGCCCCCGTCATTTTTGCTGCCTCTTCACATACACCTAACCTCATTTTCTTCTATAAGTGTGTCTAAAAAGATCGTATCGTCATCGGGAACAAGAAGCTCCTGAGGATAAATAGCTGCTTTAAAAAGATGTGATGCGGCTTCAACCCCCATGTTAGCAGCAGGTTTGTTGAATTTGAGTAGATGCTCCACATATTCCGTTGGAAAACCGATTCCCATGGAATTTTTTTTGAGACGCTCAACAGCTACAGACTCAAACTTTAATGTTTGTGAATCATTAGATGATGCTTTTTCGCTTTCAGCAGGAACCGCCGTCGGCCATGGGGCTGAAATAGGATATGTTCTTACTTCCTCAACCTTTCCATAAGAAAAGGAAGTTTTGAAACGGATATTGTCGCCCTGAGCCAAAGAAGCAATCAGGCGGCCGATCTGATCCAAAACGCCAGGCAGAGTTGTATTGAATAGATCTCTGCTCAGGTGATACGCCTGAGCCATACTCCATATAACCAGATCCTTGGTCCATGGTTTTAAGCCTTTTATTTTAAGGAAAAAGAGGAAACCATAAACGGACATAGTCTTTGTGCCCATAATGTTTGTATATCCGCTGATTAAAATGACGTTTGTTGTTTCCTGCTATTATTCTTACTTGACGGGTTTTGACTATTTCCACATGTATATCGGTTGACTCCTTGGTTGAGTCAAGGGGATAAGCGGGCTGACATTCAAAACTCAATGGCATGCCAAAGCCCTGAACAGTGCGCACTGTTTTTTGAGGATGATCGACAAGCTGGAGATAAATGAGATCAGGACGCGGCCAGTCAGACTCTTCATATGCCTTCTTCAGCTCTGAAATGAACTTGCCTGTCTCTTTTCTTAGATTTGACGGGGCTGTGCCAGCAGACAACAGATCGTTTTGAACCTGAACAACCCGCTTCTTATGGATGAGCATGACGATGTCAGATGAGTCAAGCTCTTTCCACAGTTCTTGCACAGCGCTTTTTTCTTCCAGAGTGAGATTCTCGGCATTTTGGTCTGTACCTGATTGTAGATGCTCAGAAAAAAATCAAAGCAAAAGACAGCGATCGGCTTTTTAAACACAAATACCGGCAGAGCTACAACTCCCCGAAGCCGATTTCTCGGAAACAATTCAAAGGGCAGATATAAACGGGTAAGTTCCTTGCCTAAAGCAATGACCAAAATTTGCTTTATAAATGCATAACCTGCCACTCCTTCACCAGGAGACAGAGAAAAGGACAAAGGACGTGCGGTTGAATAAGAATGTGCGGATAGTTCCAGTTTTGCAGTTCCACCATCGAAGAAAAAGAGGGAGCCGCCTTCACATCCGAGCTTACGGCACCCATAATCAATTATTTTATTGAGTAAATCGTTAAGACTAAGAAGTTCGGAAGTAGAGAAGAAATCGGAAAGGGAATTGGAATGCTTCGTTATTGCGTCCATCTAATCTCCTTAGAGTTAAACGATCTGATTGAGCAAAACCGCAGGAATAGATAGCTATTTCGAGGACTTTTGCGAATGAAGATTGGTTAAAGATATGGTGAAGTTGGGATGCAAAAATGCCAAGTTATTTTTGACCGAGCCCTATGTACAATCTTCAGCCTTCAGCCTATCCACCTGTTGATTAGATAACTTCAGATGTTTCTATGGGATGTGCTTTTAAGTATTCCAGCCGGTTAAGTCCATTAATATAGGCTTTGGCGCTGGCTGTGATAATATCGGGATCGGTTCCCCTGCCGAGAGCAATAAGTCCGTTTTCTTTTAATCGTACAGTTACTTCGCCCTGTGCATCCGTACCTCCGCTGATGGCGCTGACGGAAAACCTTAATAGTGCTGATTTTGAATCTGTAAGTTTTGCAATAATGTTATAGGCGGCATCAATCGGGCCATTTCCATATCCGGAGCCCTTTAGGGATTTTCCATTTATGTTAAGTTTAACACTTGCAGTTGGATGTACTGTTGTTCCGCTTGAAACATGAAGATATTCAAGATTGAAGACTTCCGGTGTTCTCAGAATGCTCTCAGTTATAATGACTTCCAGATCTTCATCTAAAATATGTTTTTTCTTATCTGCAAGCTCCTTGAATTTTTCAAAAACAAGCTTTAACTCTTCATCTCTAAGGTCGTATCCTAATTCCTTTAAGTGAGAACGAAGAGCATGTCTTCCCGAATGTTTTCCAAGTACAAGCTTATTGGTACTTAAGCCTATGGTTTCAGGCTTCATGATTTCGTATGTCATGGGATTTTTCAGCATACCGTCCTGATGTATTCCTGCTTCATGGGCAAATGCGTTGGCTCCGACAATGGCTTTGTTCGGTTGAACCATAATTCCTGTTATCATGCTTACAAGACGACTTGCAGGGTAAATATGTTCGGTTTTTATGTTGGTTGCCACAGGAAAAAAGTTGGGCCTTGTGTGCAGCGCCATTACCACTTCTTCAAGTGAAGTATTACCTGCTCTTTCTCCTATCCCGTTTATAGTTACTTCTGCCTGCCTGGCTCCGGCGGATATGGCGGCAAGAGTATTTGCCGTGGCAAGGCCAAGATCATTGTGGCAGTGCACGCTTAATACGGTTTTATCTATATTGGGCGTATTGGCTATGACATATTTTACAAGATCCCCGAATTCTTGAGGAATAGCATATCCCACTGTATCCGGAAGATTAAGAGTAGTAGCTCCTGCTTCAATTGCTGCCTCAAAAACCTTGCAAAGAAAGTCACGGTCACTCCTTGAGCCATCCTCAGATGAAAATTCAATGTTGTTTGTAAAAGATTTTGCGTATTTAACAGCTTCAAAAGCAGTTTTCACCACTTCATCTCTACTCATTTTCAGCTTATACTTCATGTGGATATCTGAAGTAGCTATAAAGGTATGAATTCTAGGCTTTTTTGCATGACGTATTGCAGCCCAGGCGCGGTCAATATCAGTTTTGAATGTTCGTGCCAATGCAGCCACTTCGACATTTTTCACACTTCCTGCGATTTGCGAAACTGCCTCAAAATCTCCCTCAGATGCTGCCGGAAACCCGGCTTCCAGGACATCGACACCGAGTTTTTCCAGTTGTACGGCAAGCCGCATCTTTTCTCCGGTATTCATGCTTGCTCCCGGAGACTGCTCACCATCTCTCAACGTGGTATCAAAAATTATTACTTTTCCATTCATGATTTTACCCCTGACCCCCGACTCCATACTCCTGACTCTTGATCTAACCCCTGATCCCCGACCCCCGTTTTTTGGATAGTTTATACTGAAAACTATCAGCCAATGCCTGCCAGCTTGCCTCAATTATATCTTCTGAAACACCTATTGTGCTCCAGATATGATCTTCATCACGTGATTCTATTAAAACTCTTACTTTTGCAGCGGTCCCTTCCCATGCATCAATTACTCTAACCTTAAAATCTACAAGGTGCATGGAATCCA
>JAJSZO010000113.1 GCA_030262795.1 Deltaproteobacteria bacterium
GCTTATTTATGTCTGTGGTGCTACATTTTTTAGTTTTTAATACTGAGTCTATATCCATCGATTTCAAAGGTATTTGACAATTGTGTACAATTATCTATTTGTGGACTATTCAGTCTATCCAACTTGTACCGTTAAAATTCCCATCATCGGAACTTTATAATATATTAACCAAAGTATAATAATTATGTTAATATCAGATGCTCACATAATTTTATCGCATGATAGAGCGGAATTATGTTCTAAAATATCTTCGAAAAAAACAAGAAATCGAAAGTGGTTACACAGGAAATGATCTTACAGAGTTTTCAAAAAAATTGGGTGTAACTGTACGTGGACTCAGAAAACGGCTCTCTAATTGGATAAATAACGACAAAGAGTTCAAACAGCTGATCTATCTTGGAAAAGAAAAACCCTCCATCACCCTCTCAGAATTCCTTGAAATCGAACACAAATTCGTTAAAAATCCAATTCAAGTAAAAAAAAGGTATTTATGATGAAATTCAAACAAAAAGAAACTTAAAAAATCTTGCACAATTATCATAATCAACCTATTATAGGAAAGTTGACCAAACACTTCTCTCGCAATATTCTTCTGAAATAGAATACCGCTGGTTAGAATCCCAGAAAATCACTATACCATCAGATTATTCCGTTGAAAAAAACCGTGATGCATTATCAACACTATTCACCTTTTCAGACCTAAAGACCTAACTCGGACAAGCCGAAACCAAACAGGAATTGTATCCATTTTACAATTTACGAATTGAAATTGCTTATTTCAATAAACTCTTCGGCAATTCAACGTGATCACGTTGATAACCGATAATTTGTTGTTTGACGGTGAGATGTTCCGCTTATGCCCATCTTCGTCAGATTAAAGGTTTAATTTACCGTTTAATTTGCCTGAAAAATTACTCATAGGTCTTATTGCTAGCATTTGTTACAAATGTAGAGTGGGAAAATTAATTTTTTTCTAGGTACAAACCCCCTGCACAAAATATTTATATATACTCCTTCATATTAATATTTGCTTCACAGCATTAGAAAAAAAACCAATAGTGAGTGATTGAATAGATCAAAATGTAGAACAAACTCCAAAAATGTAGTGTTTTGCTGCTATCGATTTTATTTTAAACTGACGAAGATGGGATAGAATATAGGAATTGTAAAAATATATGGAGATCACAGAGGCTGATGTAAATCGACCGCTAGCAGAACTGGTCGAAAATAGTAGAGAAAAAGTTGTAATTGGGGATATGGCTGACTATCATGAAATTTTTTTCAGTATAGAATACATAGTTTTAAATTTCTGGCAGAAAAAACCAGCTCTTAAAGATAAAACGGTGTTATCTGCGTATAATAAACTTAAAAAAGGTTTTGATGGGCAGAAGAAAGGCTCGCTTGCAGATGAAATTTCAAAATCTGTAAAAGCTATGCTGGTGTTTAACAAAATTGAGGGGAAAAGAGGCTATACTTATGAGGAAATTATTTCATGTGTCGAATTTTTAATCAAACTTGTAAAGCAGCACAGGAGCCCAAGTAGAATAGGATATTTGCAATGGATCGAGACATTTTTTAAAGGTAATATGCCTATAACCGATACAGAGATTTCAGATTATATCGACGAATACGAAAGCTAATGACCACAACGATGATAAAAACCCGCTTTCAAAAGGGTGAAGCGGAAGGGGATAATGTGTGATTTTCATGTGGCACAGGCGTTTTTAGGTAAATCTGGTCTTCATTGTAACAAAATACGATCAAAATCAAAGAGGGTATTATGCCAGTTTATATAAATATTTGTAAAGTAAATGGCAAATGATATTTGTAGATTGAAGTTTAATCTGACAGAATCAATAATATAATTATATTTTTCATATAATCTAATTAGAGAATGCTAAAAATCAATGTTTAAGAAAGATGACAATAAACTAACAATCAACTTATAAAACTATTAACAAGGACAAAAAATGACACACGAAGATGATGTTTATTTCAACATCGATTCACGTTTACTGCTCCAATTGGGTGAAAAACTTGTAACAAACAGGGCAGTAGCTTTAGCTGAACTCGTTAAAAATACATATGATGCAGATGCCACACATGTTCTAGTTAGCTTGGCGAATATCAAAAATCCCAGCGGTACAATAATAGTAGAAGATAATGGCTCGGGAATGTCATTATCAACTTTTAAGAAAACGTGGATGAGAATTGCTACAATTGATAAAGAAAACAATCCTATTTCTCAAAAATATAAAAGACAAAAAGCTGGTGAGAAAGGTATTGGACGATTTGCCTGCAGAAGTTTATCAACAAATTTAAAAATCAAATCTGTTGCCGTAACAGAAGAGGGACATAAAGAAGAATTAAACGCATTTTTTGATTGGACTGCATTTACTCCTGGTTCAGATGTGGATAAAATACCTGTAAAATACTCTACAAAACCTGTTGGTGATAATACTCCTACAGGCACGACTCTAACTTTAGGGGACGCTAAAGACTATTGGACTGCTTGGGATGTAAGGCGCCTCAGAAATGAACTAACGGATTTAATATCACCAACAACATTTCATAGTGGGGACGAAATTGAACCGGTTTCTGATGAATATGATCTTGGATTTGAAATTGAATTCGATTGTACTGAATTTCCTACAAAAGAGGAAAGACTTGATGAAACATTCTTGAAGAATGCCTGGGCCAAACTTTCTGGAAATGTTGATGAGAACGGCATTGCAACCTATAAAATTAAAGTACTAAATAAAGTCGTGAACGACATTAGCAAAAGTCATAAACGTACTGAATCATTCCAATATTTAAGAAATGCAAAATTAGAAATTTCTTTTTTTGTGTATATTCCTCCTTTTTTTAAGGGTTCCGAATGGGTGTCAAGCAAGGCTGCCGAAATAGGTCGTAAAAGAGGGGGTGTCAAAGTATATGCTGATAATTTTAGGGTTTTTGGATATGGAGAAAAAGGCGATGATTGGTTAAAAGTAGATTATGATCGTGCTCGGTCAAAGGGTGGGGTTAATGAAGAGGTAAGTGATTATCTCGAAGTAAATGATAGGCCAGGACTGCGTCTTTTTATGAATCGTGCTCTATTCGGGCATGTAATGTTTTTGAAAAACAGCAATCCAATGCTAGAAATAGCCGTCAATCGGGAAAGACTGATTAATAATGAGTCGTTTGAAGAATTAAAAAATTTTGTTCGGTTGGGGATTGACTTTGCTACCATTTTGTATGCAAATGAAGTAACTAAAAAGATAGAATTAGAAGATAAAAATAAAAAAATGGAAGAAGAAGAAAGAAAGAGAGTGGAAGAAGAATTAAAGAAAAAAGCTGAAGAATCGAGAATAAAAGCTGAAGAACAGGCTATAAAAGCAGAAAAAGAACGGAAAGAAGCTGAAGAAAGGGCAAAGCAAGCTGAACTGGAGCGAAAGAGAGCAGAAGAGAATTTAAGAAAAGCTGAGGACGAACGAAGGAGCGCGGAAATAGAACGAAGAAAAGCAGAAGAAGAAGAACGAAGAAAAGCAGACGAAATAGCTGGAAAACGCCTCGAAGAAGCTTTGAAAAATGAAAAGGAACGTCTAAAAGTTGAAGAGGAAGCAAGAAGAATAGAAGAGGCACGAAGAAAGAAAGAAGAAGAAATTAGGCTAAAAACCGAAGGTGAACGAAAGAGAGCGGAAGAAATCCGATTACTTGAATTTGAAGATTTGAGGAAAAACGAAGATGAATTAAGGAAATTAAAAGACGAAGAATTTAAAATAAAAGAAGAAAAGTTAGAAAGAGAATTTTTGCAACTACGAGTACTTGCTTCCACGGGGACATCAGTTCTTATCCTTAATCATGAATTACAGGCTTTAGTAGATGCTATGGAAGAAATGAACGAAAGTTTCTTGTTGATTATAAGCAAAATGCCTGATAATGAGAGATTAGTTCACGAAGAAATTCAAAAATCTTTCAGCAATCGTATAGAAATGGTAAAAGAATTTGGTTCATTTGTTGGGTTAACAGTTGGTGGGGAAAGTAGATTGGAAAAGAAAGAATGGGTGATTTCCCCAATTGCAGAAAGTGTTTTCCGTCCTTTTAAATGGTATCTTCATGAATTTGGAATTGATTATAGTATTACATTGCCTGATAATTTAAGAACCGGAAAAATGTATCGCTCGGAGTTGGTTTCAGTTTTATTTAATCTGCTGTCAAATGCAATCAAAGCTATTAAAGGTACAACTGATAGGCGTATTGAAGTAACAGGCTTTGAGGAAGATAACTTTATTCATATTTGGCATCTTGATTCAGGGGGCGGTTTGGATAAAAATCGATGGGAAGTGGTTTTTGAGCCTTTTGAGACTTATAGCGAACCCGATCTTAAATTTGGTGTAGGCACTGGTTTGGGCTTAAAAATAGTTAGAGATATTATTAAGTCATATGCTGGAAATGTTCAATTTATTGATCCGCCAGATAGTTGGAAGACTTGTGTAGAAATAATATTGCCTAAGAGGGATTAAATGAAAATAAATACGGTTTATATTGATGATGAGGATAGTGAATTAGGGCGATACAAAAGAAAATTTGAAAACGATGAAAATGCTAAAAATCAATTCGAAATTATTGCGTTAAATTCACAGAAAGAGATTGGAACACTTCTAAATGAAGTAAAGGCTAAAAATCCCGAACTTATCTTAGTAGATTTTGACCTAACTAAACCAACAAAGGAAGGCTTATTAGTGGGGGTATCTGGAATAGCTCTTTCAACCGCACTCAGGGAAGAATTTCCAGATATTCCAATAGTACTTTTTACAAAAATAGATTTCCTTAATATCCAAAAGTTAAATCCCAAATTGTTGTATAGTTTAGATGCGACAATCTATAAAAGCGATGTCCTCAAAGAGGATGGGATAAATTTGGATATATTGCATAAACTGGCGATTGGCTATAAGGAACTTCGTAATGCAGAATCAAAGACCTGGATTAATTTATTAAAAATAATTGGAGCACCCGAAATCGATTATGATGTTCTTAAACTTTCAGAACCTCCAACAATTTCAGAAAGTGGATGGTCTGTATTTGATGCAGCAGACTGGATACGCAATACATTGATAAAATATCCTGGCATCCTTTACGGTCCGGTTAATTCTGCAACATTCTTAGGAATCTCTGAAGATGCTTTTCTATCTGATCCCATACAGCAATTATTTTCTGAGGCTAAATACTCAACAGTTTTCGCACCCAAAGAAGGTCGCTGGTGGAAATCAAAACTACAAGAAATTGCTGAATCAATCATGGAAGAACATGAAAGAGATTTGATAGTTCGTAAAGGATTTCCATTGGCACGGGAACGAATTAATGATAAACAAATTGAAAGATCAAAGTGTGTATTCTGTGGAGAATCGCCACCTGAGTGGGTATGTTATGTCCTTAAAAAACCGGTAATGATTGAGTGTTCATTACGTTACAATCCAGACTCACGCCCGTCAATTATGGATGAAGCCAGAGTTTCATATGAAGCAATAAGAACTTCTAATGAAGTAAAGGATGATAAATTTGATCCGATCGAATATGATATGTTACAAGAAATTCGTGAAATGTGAATGGTGGTTTAATGATGGATCCTCATTACCCTCGGAAACTAAAAATGTTCACCATTGAACATCTTCAAAAATACTTAGATGCAAAATCTTTCCACATTTTAATAGAAGAAACACAAACATTTGAGAGAGAAATAAAAAAAGATAAATGGAAATTTAAGATATCTCGAGACGATCCGATTACATTTAAAAACAAAGATTCAGGTATGCAAATCGACATTGCGTGTAAAATCGAAGGAATTGGAGATCATAGAAATAAGCACAGTGTAGAGTTTCGGGTCAGGTCAACAACAAATGATGACCAAAACGTCAAATTCCATATTGATCAAAAAGTACCAGACACTCAAGAACCTTGGCACCATTTACATATGGGGGGTTTTGATGAACCAAGATTTCCTTATCCTCCAATGGACATAATCTTACTTAGCGAGTTCATACTGATAAATTACTTCCAGGAAGTATATGAGGATTTGAGGAAAGATGGCGGCTGGAAAAGATTAATAATAAACAGCCAAAACATATTTCAAAGAGAATACTATGAGACGTGTCGGAATTGTATTAAAAACCACAAAGATGTTACACTAATGGAACATTTACTATATCATCAATGAGGGGATATTTTGGCTATAGATAATTTGAAACATATACCAAAAAAAGCAGCTGAACAAACACTTGTAGATTATGCTGAATGCCTTACAGATTGGTATATTGAGAGAATTCCTATTAAACATAGGAAGGCAAATGGACAATATTTCACTCATGAAAAAGTAAGTGAACTGATGGTAAATCTATTTGAAAATATAGGACAAAAGGAAGTAATAAAAATTCTTGACCCCGGCGCTGGAATTGGAATTTTTGAAAGCACTTTTTGTGAATATATAAAATCGCTTAAAAAGAAAGTAAAACTATCATTCGACCTTTATGAAAATGACATCACAATAATACCCCTTCTTGAACAAAATATGAAGATTTGTAAGGATGATATGGCAGCTGAAGAGTTAGAGATTAATTATAAAATAATCAATGAAGATTTTATTTTGTCAAATGCACCTGTTTTTAATGATCAAGAAAATTTTGATGAAGAAAAAGATGGATATGATTTTGTGATCTCAAATCCTCCATATTATAAACTCAACAAAAATTCCAAACAAGTAGTTGAAATGAAAAATATCGTAAGCGGTCAGCCAAATATATATACACTTTTTATGGCAGTATCTGCTAAATTATTAAAAAATGGCGGGCAAATGACAGTATTAACCCCAAGGAGCTATTGTTCAGGTTTGTATTTTAAGACATTTAGAAAATGGTTTTTTAATATAGTTAAACCACAAAAAATACATTTATTCGAATCGCGAAAAGAAATTTTCAAAAAATACGATGTACTTCAAGAAAACGTTATTTTATCTGTAACAAAAACATCAACAATACCTAAAAAAATCTTAATTAGCGTAAGTGAAGGAATACCAAATGAAACAATGTCAACAAAAAATGCAACTTATGGTGAAATTATAATTGAGACAAATAATGATATTGTAATGAGGATACCCACTTCTGAGTTAGACAATTTAATAGCAGCAAATATTGATGAATTTGATGATAACTTAGAAACGTTAGGGTTTAAAGTATCAACTGGCCCCGTTGTACCTTTTAGGGCCACAAACTTCCTTTTAAAAAAATCGAATGGAAGTAAAGATGTTATTCCTTTGATCTGGATGCATAATATAGAAAATGGAATGGTAAAATGGCCTCTTAAAAAGAATAACATTCCTATCGGTTTAAAAAGGACAACAGAATCTGAAAATATACTTAAACCAAACAAAAACTATGTGTTAATTAAACGATTTAGCGCTAAAGAAGGAAAGCAACGAATTAACGCAGGAATTTACTTAAAAAAATCTTTAAAATCAGATTATATAGGTATTGAAAACCATGTAAATTACTTGTATAAAAAAGATGGAGAACTAACACCAGATGAAGCATATGGCATTGCAGCCTTGTTAAATTCAAAACTATACAATCGTTATTTCCAAATTACTAATGGAAGTACTCAGGTAAATGCTTTTGAGATTAGAAATCTTCCTCTTCCATCTATAAAAATCATACAAAATATAGGTGATTCAATACAAAAACTAAATTCAACAGATGATATCTCGAAAGAAAAAATTGTAATTAATAATCTAAAAATCGATGAAAAAATATCAAGAGAATTACTCTTAGTATAATACGATAACATACCTGATAATCACCGTGAAATTACCATGATCATTGTCGGAATCGATCCGGGACTTGCAACTGTTGGTTTTGGAGTTATACAAAAATCAGACGAAAAGATCATTCCAGTAAGCTATGGATGTATACGAACATCTGCCAACAAACAAACACCAGAGCGCCTTTTGGAGATATATAACGAGACCAATGCACTGTTTGAAAAGTAC
>JAJSZO010000114.1 GCA_030262795.1 Deltaproteobacteria bacterium
TTTCATCCCCGTTCCTTAGAAAGGATTTACTAATATTTAATGTAGTTATCACCATGCAGCTATAAAGTCAAAAATTTAAAAGGAATGCCGATGAGGATTAGAACATTCGGAAGGACTTGGGAATTAGCCAACCGCACAGGTCGAAACTTTTAGTTGACAATCAGTTTTAGCTTGATTATATTTTTTCCGTTTTTTTGAAAGTATTTTTTGAAGGCCGGGGGGACTTCATGTTTCTCAGGCTTTTTTTTTGAGTTTAATTTGACCTTAGGTTTGACAGAAAAGAGGTGATTCCATTGATTTGTTCAACTGTTAGAGAAGGTATGAATTGTCCATTTATGACTGCAAAGGGGTGTAATTACAATGACGGAATTTGCCATGAGATTGATGAGAAATGTAAGGGATGCAGCCGCAGCACTGAATTTTCATCCGGATGGTACTGTACTGTATTTCCTGCTCCATCTTTAAGATGGAAAAATGGGAATTGCAACTTTGCTTCTCATATTTCCGTAACATCAAATGGTAAAAAAGCAAAACTTAATCCAATAAAGGCATCCAAAAGAAAGGGCGGATAACCTTTTAACTTTTTGAATCAAAGTTCAGGGTAGGAGATGGGAGATATGAATACTATTGCTATACAGCTTAATAATATTATTGATAAAGGGAATCCCTATATAATGGGAATGCTGTCCGAGCTTGGTAAAAATCTTTTTTTCCCAAAAGGTATCTTGAGCCAGAGTGCAGAGGCAAAGGAAAAGGCATATAAGATTAACGCAACAATCGGTATTGCTAAAGAGCAGGGCAGAACCATGCATTTTGGTTCGGTTGTATCGTCGATAAAGGGAATTCGCCCTAAAAAGTCATTAACCTATGCTCCATCCTTTGGTATTCCTGATTTAAGAAAGATATGGCAAAATTCTCAATTTGAAAAAAATCCTTCTCTATCCGGCAAATCCATAAGTATGCCTGTGGTTACATGCGGTATTACCCATGCCATCAGTGTATTTGCCGATGTCTGGGTGAATCCGGGTGATGTTATAATATTACCTGACATGATGTGGGGAAACTATAACCTTATTTTAAATGTTAGAAAAGGCGCAAGAATTAGCAAATATCCTATGTTTTCAGAAAAAGGTGGTTATAATCTTAAAGCCTTTGAGGAAAAGATAAAGGATGAGGCAAAAAAACATGAAAAGATCATTGTTTTGCTTAATTTTCCGCATAACCCTACCGGATATAGCCTTACCGAGAAAGAGGCAGATAGTATAGTTAAAATCCTTATCAATGCAGCAGAAAATGGAACAAACATCATCGTTGTGTCGGATGATGCTTATTTTGGACTTGTTTATGAAAAAAGGATATTAAAAGAATCTATATTTGCACGTCTTAGTGGACAGCACCCCAGGCTTCTCGCTATAAAACTTGATGGCGCAACAAAAGAGAACTTTGTTTGGGGCTTGAGAGTAGGTTTTATTACGTACGGATGTCAAACTAAAGGCGATTTGGCAAATATTTATGATGCTCTTGAAAGAAAAACCGCCGGAGGTGTAAGAGGCTCCATATCCAATGCATCACATCTGGGACAGTCTATAGTATTAAAGTCTATGCAGCATGAAGAATATCCTGCGGAGAAGATAGAAAAGTTTGAAATACTTAAAACCAGGGCAATGCGAGTTAAAGAAGTTCTTTCGGATCCGGGATACAAAGACGCCTGGGATGTTTATCCCTTTAATTCAGGCTACTTTATGTGTATCAGACTAAAGCAGGTTGATGCTGAAACGCTCAGACTTCATCTTCTAAAAAAATACGGAGTCGGGCTTATTGCTATAGGAGAATCCAATTTAAGAATAGCTTTTTCATGCATGGAACTGGACGATATCTCTGAGTTGTTCGATATTATATTAAAAGGTATTGAAGATTTAAGGGCAGGGGTCGAGGAGTAGGGAATCCTGAACCCCGAACTATGATTATTAATCAATTAAAAAAGTTTTTACAGTCTGTTGCAGGCAGAGAAAGAACTGTCAGCATAGCTCTTGCGGGCAAATGGACTCTTTATTTTGTAGCAATTGGTATCATTGCCGGTCTCGGCTCAATTGTTTTTCATTATCTATGCCAGCTTGGACTTCATTTTTTTATGGATTTCATGGCCGGTTATAGACCTCCGTTCCCTGCCGGTGAGCATCATCTTCTGTCACCAACAACGACTCCCTTTAATAGATGGATTCTGCTTTTTCTTCCTGCTTTTGGAGGAATTCTGAGTGGCTGGCTTGTTTATACATTTGCGCCTGAAGCGGAAGGGCATGGAACAGATGCCGCTATTGATGCCTATCATAGAAAAGGTGGTTTTATACGAGGCAGGGTTCCAATTATAAAAACCATAGCTTCGGCCATCACTCTTACAACAGGAGGCTCAGGAGGCAGGGAAGGTCCTATAGCTCAAATTGGGGCGGGATTCGGTTCATTTCTTGCGACAAAGTTGAAACTTTCCGACAGAGAGCGCAGAATCATGATGGCTGCCGGTGTGGGCGCCGGTGTAGGCAGTATTTTCAGGGCACCTCTTGCAGGAGCACTTTTTGCTGCCGAAGTTTTATACAGAGATCCTGATCTTGAGCCGGAAGTTATTATACCTGCGGGGATTTCTTCAGTTGTTGCCTATTGTGTGTTCTGTCTTGTTTTTGGCTGGGGGTCTTTGTTTGATTCACCGGGTTTTAAATTTTGCAATCCTCTGGAATTAGGACCTTATATAGTTCTTGCTTTGGTTCTTGTGGGCGCAGGTATTCTTTATATCAAATCATTTTACAGTATAATCGGATTGTTTAAAAAATTAAATATTCCAAATCACATAAAACCAGCTATCGGTGGACTTTGTACGGGTATAATAGGCTTTTTTTTGCCTCAGACACTGGCTTTTGGATATGGTTTTGTTCAGAAAGCAATTTATAATGAGCTGACCATACCTTTTTTGCTTTTTCTTGCAGCCGGCAAAATTTTAACAACATCATTTTCTATTGGTTCGGGAGGGAGTGGCGGTGTTTTCGGGCCTTCGGTTGTAATCGGTGGTGCAGTCGGCGGTGTGGTCGGAAAAATTTTCAATCAAATTATGCCGGCAGTTGTAACCCAGCCCGGAGCCTTTGTAATTGTAGGTATGGCCGGCTTTTTCACGGCTGTTTCAAATACTCCGATTTCAACTATTATATTTGTAAGCGAGATGACCAATTCTTATCATCTTCTTTTGCCAAGCCTTCTCGTTTGCTCTGTGTCTTATCTTGTAGCTCAAAAATGGACTATTTATGAAAAGCAGGTAAAAAGCAAGATAGATTCTCCGGCACATGCAGGAGATTTTTTTGTAGATATTCTGCAAATGATTAAGGTGAAGGATTTAATGCACCTTATAAAAAAGGTAGATATGATCCATCAGAACATGCCTTTTTTGGATTTTAAGAAACTTTTTTCAAAAACAAAGCAGCATTATTTCCCTGTTATGGATCAAGATGAAAGACTTGTTGGAATATTTTCCAGTACTGATATCAGGGAGGTACTTTTCTCACAGGAAATCGAACAGCTTGTTGTAATGCAGGATATTGCTACATCCGATATAATTGTAGCTACAGCTTCAGAAGATCTCAACTCAGTACTTCGAAAGTTTACCATAAAAAATATAGACAGCCTTCCTGTGGTTAAAAATGATGACCATGGTATTCTTGTCGGAATGTTGAACAGGAGAGAAGTGATTTCTTTTTACAATGAGCAGGTACAGAAAATAAAGAATAGGGCGAAAAAATAGTAGGGGCGATCCTTGTGATCGCCCTGATTAGACTGATTAGAGGGGAAATACAAGATTAGCCCCTACCTAATAGTTAACATGCATTAGGAAAAGACCATGTGGAGGCGCTGTAGCGCCGGCGTTATTGCGATTTTTTGAAATAAATATTTGTTTGAAGTCATCGGGTGTAATTTTGCAAAGCCCTGCATCTACAAGAGTACCTACAATATTGCGCACCATATGTTTCAAAAATCCATTTGCTTCTATTTCAATGTAAAGACAGTTTGTATCCTTTTGCTCAATCGTTGCATTCAAAACATTCCTTGTCGTATGCGATCTTGGGCTTCCTGTTCCTTCAAATGCCTTGAAATCATGCATGCCTGTTATATGAAAAATAGATGATTGCATAGCATGCAAGTCAAGTTTTTTTCGAATGAACCATGCATACTGTCTGCCAATAGCAGCAGGTGTATGGCAATTTAATATTCTGTAGCTGTACATTTTGTTTTTTGCGTCATATTGAGCATGAAATTTTTCATCAACTTCCTTGCATTCCTTTATTACAATATCGTTCGGCAAGAGGCTGTTTAACCCTTTATAAAATACTTCCGACAACATGGCCGTATCGCAATGAAAGTTAGCTGCCTGGCCAAAAGCGTGAACCCCTGCATCAGTTCTGCCGGAGCCTGCCAGGATAACTTTATTGCCCGTCATTTTCAGCAGCGCTTTTTCAATTTCTCCCTGAATTGTGCGCAGATGTTTCTGCCTTTGCCAGCCATGATAGGCGCTGCCGTCATATTCTATTATAATTTTGAAGTTTCTATGCATAGTTGGGCATTTTTCATTTCAGGATCGTTGGAGGACGGTTCCGGATGAGTTTTTTCAAAACCAGCGTACTTTCGACTACCATCCATATTTCAAGGAGAAAAACCGCCAGTCCGATGCATAACAGCAGCCAGTTTGAAGTAATAAAAAATTTGTTAAGATTGACGGTCATAGCCCATCCTGTTATAACCAGCATGAATACCATGGGAATCAAGGTATATATGATTTGAACCTTTTTACGGGCAAGATATACAGTGATTACAAGAAGGGCCAGACCCGCCAGAAGCTGATTAACTGATCCAAACAAAGGCCATAGAGCAAGTGCTCCCTTGCCGCTGCCGTTATAAAATGCGAGAGCAAGTGCAGTTCCAACTGCTATAATAGTAGCTGGATGTTTTCTTGCAAAAACCGGCATTTTCCAGGCAATGGTTAATTCGGAAATTATGTAGCGCTGTAATCTGGTAGCGGTATCAAGGGTGGTTGCGGCAAAAGAAACTACAAACACACCCATTATTGTAATTGTCAGATCGTATGGAATGCCGATTTTTTCAATCATATTAGCTGAGCCGGTTACAAATGCACCTATCTTTGATCCTAAGCCGGCAGCGGCAGTCCAACTGGAGTAATGCTGGGCAAAGGCTGCTGCTCCGATAAATGTTTCTCCTCCCTTGCTAATGCCTATGGCTAATCCTGCTCCACATGCGATCAGGACAAGAACGGCAAGCATACCCTCCATAAGCATTCCGCCAAAACCTATAGGAAGCGAGTTTGTTTCATTCTCACACTGTTTGGATGAAGTGCCTGACGAGACTAAAGAGTGGAAGCCCGAAATAGCGCCGCATGCAACTACTACAAAAATCATGGGCAGAACAGGCGGTGCTCCCTTAGGCATAAGATTAACCGCAGGTGCCACCATAATCGGTTTTGCAATAATAATGCCGATAACCAGTAAACCCATGGCAATGATTAACTGGTGAGAGTTAATATAATCTCTAGGTTGCAATAGAGTCTGAACAGGCAGTATGGATGCAATATAGGCGTAACCAAGCAGAATAACTACCCACAGGGCTACCGGGTTTATGCCGAAAATGGCCTGCATCTTAACAGGAAAATGGGCGCCCATTATCATGGTAAGATACATCAGTGTTACGGCGATAATGCTCATTGGAAGCGGGGGAGCGCCTTTTTTATAAATCATGTGTCCAAGCCAGACGGCAATGGGGATCTGAAGCCATACAGGAATTACAGCCTGGGGATACATGTTGAAAACGACTGCTATGACTACTCCGAAAATTGCTACAACAATTAAAAGCTCCAGGAAGATTATGAGTAAAAAAAGAGTGCGTACTCTTTGATTGATAACGTCTGAGGAAATATCGCCAATACTTCGGCCTTGATTGCGCAGAGAAACTGCAAGCGCTCCAAAATCATGTACGGCTCCCATAAAAATTGAGCCTATAAGTATCCATATTAATGCAGGTACCCAGCCCCAGATAATAGCGATTGCGGGACCTACGATCGGTCCTGTACCTGCGATGGATGTTAAATGGTGTCCGAACAGAATTTGTTTCCTGGTGGGAACAAAATCAACGTTATCCTGGAATTCTCTGCTGGGACAGACAGCTTCAGGGTTCAGCTTGAAAATCTTTCGTGCAAGAAACTTTCCGTAAGTGTGATAAGCAATTATATATAAAGCAGCTACGCCGGCAGCCAAAAAAAGTGAATTCATAGAAATTACCTGAAATGTCCCTTTTAATAAGAGCCTATTTCAGTAGGCCATGCACACATGGTTCGTGCCCTTCCAACGGGCCTTTTGGGTCGCGTTTAGTCGCCTACTGAAATAGCCTCTAAGTTAGTTCCCATATATATCTGACTAAAAATCAAGAGGACTTTTCGCTTCTTTAATAGTCTGACTCTTAATCGTGTGTGTATAAATCATTGTAGTTCGTACATCGCTATGCCCCAATAATTCCTGAATGGTACGAATGTCATAATTAGCCTGCAAGAGGTGGCTGGCAAAACTGTGACGAAAGGTATGGGAGGTAATTCGTTTTGGAATTTTTGCCTTTTTCACCGCCTTTCTGAGTGCCTTCTGCAGAGAAGTTTCATGAATATGATAGCGCCTGCGCTCTTTGTTCTCCGGAATAAGGGTTAATTCCTTGGCCGGAAAAAACCATTGCCATATCAATTCCCTGGAGGCATTCTTATATTTTTTCTCCAGTAATCCATAGAGGAATACACCGTCGTATCCCTCTTCACAATCACGCTCATGCAGATCAATGACCCGTTCAAGCTGCGCCCTCAACTCATCCATAAGCACTTCGGGTATGGGAACGGTGCGGTCTTTTTGCCCCTTGCCGTTATGGATGGTGAGTATTCTCATATCAAAATTAAAGTTATGCACACGAAGCGAAAGACATTCGGAAATACGAAGGCCACAACCATACATAAGGCTGATAATAAGCTTATGGGGATATTTCATAAACCCAATAACCCGATCGACCTCTTCCCGGGATAAGACAACAGGTATATATGGCTTTCTCTTAGCACGAACAATACCATCAACCTTTCCGAATTCTTTTTTAAAAACATTACGGAACAAAAATAACAGCGCGTTAAAGGCCTGATTCTGGCTAGACGCGGAGACGCCTTGGTCAACAGCCAGCCAGGTTAAAAAAGCCTTTACATCATCAACAGATACAAGGCGCGGATCTTTGCTTTTAGTGTAAGTTTGCAATTTGCGAACCCAGCCCGAATATGTTTTTAAGGTCTTGGGAGAATAATGCCGCATCTTGACGGCATTTTTCAACTCATTGAATACCTCAGTCCAGTCAGCTCCGCTCTGTCCGGGCGCCATTTTGGTGTCAGAACCTGGTTTACTGGTCTGAGGTATTATTTTACGACCAGAGAAAACTGCTTGATTAAACGCCACTTTTTTAGTATGAGAAGAAAAGTCTGGCTCAGTGCGTCTATATGTGACGCTTTTGCCATTGGATGTACCATTCATAGTTTTTCTGCCGGAAAGATGGCCCATCTCATAAAAAAGTGAGACTGCATGATGCGCCTGCTTCCTCAAACTTTCAGCCTGCTTTTTTTCTTTAAGTTTTTCAAGAAAGGCAGAAAGGCTCTCTTTATTTTGAGGCTTGAATTTGTATTTAGGACAAAAATCAAGATAATAACGCAACCATTTAATATAATATTGATGCTGGTCAGTCTCCACACCCTTTTGTTCTATAAAAGAAGTGTACCGCTTGGCAAGATCGGCAGCAATTTGAATCATAGTGAGGTTATCCTGTTTGCTGTTTATCACGCATGGATGAATGATATCCTGTTAGAAATAGCATATCATGGGAGGAAATCCGTTGTCAACTGTTTTAGATCATGGTAGATATCAGGAAACTATATAATCACTTGTT
>JAJSZO010000115.1 GCA_030262795.1 Deltaproteobacteria bacterium
GTTGTTCTGAATAATCAAGATTCTCCGCCTCTGGAGGGTTTATCCTGTCTGATAAAAATATAAAATTTGTTGATTTTTATGTCTGGATATATTTTTAGGAAGAATACTCTGTAATCAATCTTTATCCATCCTTTCGGCTCCTTTACCGCCTTTACTTGATCTCTTAAATCAGCGCCCTTCGGGTGGACTTTTCTGACAGGATTAATGGGATTTACATAATTTCGTATCCTATTCAAATTCCGTGGTAAATTAATTTACTTAAAAAATAACTTATTGATATTACACTATTTATTTTTTTTAAAGTTCAAATTTTTCAGTTTTACCACGGAATTTGAATAGGATACATAATTTCTTTATTTTTTATATCCTGATCATCCTGTATATCCCGTCAAAAAAAGGAAACTCTATCCTATTAAATTAACGATCGAACGGGAGACGGATAAAGGATATCTGCGGGCCATTTTTGAAAGGAGATTAAAGTCCACCCTATCCAGTTCCAGCTCATCCTGGACCGGAATCATTCCGCGGTAATAGAGAGTGTCCAGAATGGCCTTTTCAGGCGAAGCCATGTAAAACCTGTCCCGATAAGTAAACCCAAAAAATAGCGAGGGGGTGATCCTTGAAAATTCAATAGTGATTCCCTGATACTGAATATTTCGTTTCTTGCCGACAGAGGTGCTTAGGGTTACGACGGTGCATACCATGGGAGACTGCAGGGTGATACCATGATAATTCAAGGCCCATTCGCAGGAGATGTAGGCCTGCGGTTTTAAAAAACATGCTGCTTCCTCCACGCTTGGAAGTCCGCAAAGAAAGGAATTGATATAGTTTCCCCGATTAATACGATAGATTAATTCTTTTTTAACTGCCCGTGATAAAAACATACCCGCATGAGGAGTCAATTTTTCTGCATCCTGCTTGCGGAAAAGTACGGGAAGGAGTTTCAAACGCTTAAGTGTTGATTTTTCTTCTTCTTTCATAATCTTTAAAATATTCGGTCATTCCTTGATTTAAAAGGATTGAGATGACTTCCCTAAGAGTAGCGATAAAATCGCTAAAATCTGTTTCCTGATACATGGCAATGATATTTTGTGGCAAAAAACGGGGCAAATCTCTTTTTAAGGCATCTATGATGCTTGAGGTGGATTCCTTAAACCTCATTCCGCTGTAGGACTCATCTTAATGCTGTTCTGCCCTGAAAAATGATACGGTCCGATCCGGATTGAGCGTAAAGATTGTCCAGTAAAATCAACTGCAACAACTCCGATTTTTTTATCTTCTTTTCGTTATACATATACGATACCATTCTAATACTTGATTACGATAGTATACAGTTTTGTATAATATCGTAAACAATAAATTGCTCAAGTTTTCTTTTTTGTATTGATATGAGAAAAGTCTCAACATATCCATTGTGGCATGCCTGCCCCGTAGCACCGGTAGATAATACTGGGGGGTAAGTACGGCAGATCGTACGGGTAAATATCTCAACATAAGCTTTGATTCACAACGCTACAGGCTTGAAAAAGTCAATACTTAAGCGCTTGCAATAAAGTTTTATGGCTCCCTTAAACTTTCCTATTGAAAATTTAAAGATAACCTGATATTTTATAAATATGGAATTTATAGAAAGATATATGCCTGCATGGAGTCTGGAAAAGGAGATATTAGCTCCAAAGATGATCTTTGTAGCCGGGCCAAGACAGTCAGGCAAAACCACCCTGCTAGAACATTTTTTGGACCAAAAGGGCTGTTCTTCACTTTTTTTTAACTGGGACACGCCAAAAGTTAAGGCATTATACCGTGAAGATCCTATCTTTTTTGAATCGCAGGCCAGGCTGTTAAAGAAAAAGAATCAAGATATCTGGATTGCTCTGGACGAAATTCATAAGCGAACCAAATGGAAAGACATCCTGAAAGGATATTATGATCAGTTCCACAAAAACTTTCGTTTTGTCATATCCGGAAGCGCAAGACTTGATCTTTTCAGAATGACAGGTGATTCCCTTATAGGAAGATATTTTCTTTTTCACCTCTCTCCTTTCTCCCTTTCAGAGATTGGTTGCAGGGCATTTGAGGATTTAACGCTGTGGCATGGGATAGTTAGAGATGAAAAATGGTCTGACCTGTTTGATATAGTGGCCGACAAGGAGCCTCTGCCATATGACCTGTGGCAGCAAATGTATGAATTCGGGCCTTTTCCCGAACCGTTGCTAAAGGCGGATAAGGTCTTTTCAAATCTGTGGCATCAAGACTACCTCAGCCTCTATCTCAGGGAGGAGATCAGAGATTTAACCAGGATTTCAGATATTGATGGAGTGGAGTCTCTAATTTATCTTCTTCCCAAAAGAGTGGGAAGCATATTGTCGATAAACAGCCTGCGGCAAGACTTGAATGTTTCACATGGTACGGTAAGTACATGGCTGGATTCTTTAACCAAACTTTATTTGATCTTTTCTCTGTCGCCATGGCAGAAAAAAATTCACAAGGCCATCAAAAAGGAAAAAAAATATTATTTTTACGACTGGTCTTACATCCATAAGCAAAACAAAGGGCCACGATTTGAAAATGTGGTGGCTGTCGGACTAAACCGGTTGTGCAACACGCTAAAGGAAAACGGCTTTGGACCTTATAAACTTTTTTTTGTAAGAGATCTTGCCAAACGGGAGATAGATTTTTTGATTGCCAAGGATGAAACGCCGGTACTTTTAATAGAGGCAAAAACCAATGCGCTGAAAATCTCCGGGTACGCTCTCAATATGGCCAAAAAATTAGGAGATATTCCAATTGTTCAACTGACCCATAAACCCGGAGTTTTGAAAAAATTGAATCACAACTCCTGCATCATCTCAGCCTGTCACTTTTTTTCATGTTTACCATGAGATTAAATTAGCGCACCTTCGGTGCGGATATAAGTGCCCGTGGCTCTGGTAGATGGTACTGGGGTATGTCCGGCAGATCGTAGGGGGTCAAAAAGTGGTGAAAAATAACATGCTTTTAGTGAAAAATACTGGTTTTATTGTTATGATTGGAAAGATATAAATCTTGCTTATTAAAAAAATATTTCGCATAATAATTTGTAAATGAATTATCCGGTAGCAAGCTTCAGGGAATTAAACTCACCAGTTCATGCCTGCCTGTGCGTTGCACGCAGAGAGATAGGCAGACACACGCACAGGCAGAAAAATCTGTGTAATCTGTGGATTAAATCTAAGGGGGTATTATGGTTAAAAGGGTGTGGATTGTTTGCTTTTTAAGCATTGTCTTAACAGCCTTGATTACACCAAAGGCATATAGTAGTGAACCTGTTGCCTTTACGCTGGAAGACAGGGATAGAATCATCAGGATGGAAGTTGTGCTTACGGAGTTCAAAAAACAGGTGGATCAACGATTTGAGCAGGTGGACAAACGTTTTGAACAAATGATGAACTTTCTGTTAATGCTTGGCGGTATTTTTACTTCCCTGACTCTTGGGGTAATCGGATTTGCTTACTGGGACAGACGTACTGTGATCAGGGAGGCAACGGATGGGGCAATTAAGAAGATTGAATGTGAAGGCAGGCTGAGAGACTTGATTCTGGCGTTGCGCGAGCTTTCCAGTACCAATTTAGATGTGGCAAAGGTAATGCGAAATTTCCACCTGCTCTAAGGGCTCGGAATTTCAGTACTTTTGTTTGACATTTAAAATATTCTGAAGAGGCATTATGGCTCCATTTTATGATCGTGACAGAGAACAGAAGGAACTTGTTTCTATTTTGGAACACGAACCTTCTCTTGTCTATTTCGTCTATGGCCCTATAAATTCCGGCAAAACAAGCCTGTTGACAAAGGTATTGGGAACACTGCCTGAACAGATAATCCCTTTTTATGTTAACTTGCGGGGAAGGGATGTCAGCTCTGCGGGAGATTTTTTAAACGTTTTGTTCGATGTGGACCGCAAAAGCGCTTTTGATACGGCAGGGGAATATTTAAAGGAGCTATTTAAGGGTGGAACCGAAATTTTCAAAAAACATACGGGAATACCTGTTCCGGCAAGTATCTTTGATCTTTTATTTAAATCAAAGGACAAGGGAGCAGACGCTTTCAGGTATTTGGAAGAATTTTATTTATCTCTTATGGGTGAGGGCTTAAAACCCATATTTATCCTTGATGAGCTTCATATAATCAAGGAGGTGGCAAATAGCGCAGGTAAACCGATCCTTGAAAAGCTGTTTAACTTTTTTGTGCGCATGACTAAGGAAACGCATCTTTGCCATTGCATTGCGGCTACCAGTGACAGTTTATTTATTGAAAAAGTGGCCGGCAATGCCAAATTGGAGGGGAGAACAAGATATTTCCTAGTGGACGATCTGGGTCAGAAGCGGGCTTTCAGTGTGTATGAGCAATTTAAATTTCCGGATAAGAAACTGGTGTGGAAATATATAGGCGGAAAGATAGGCGACATGACGCGTCTGAAGGTTGAGCTTAATCTTGGCAAAAACGAGCATGACGGCCTGAAAAGGATGCTAAGGGACGGCGTTAACAGATTGGAGAACCTGTTGAGGAGTTACCGGTATGTCCCCCCACAAGTTGTGTTTAATGGGAAAACGCTCGTTTTGAGTGTTGAAGATGTTAAGCAAACCATTCTTTCCGTTGCTGAACATGGCCAGGTGCCGGCAGGGGAACTGGATCAGGCTGTTGTCTGCTATCTGGTTGAAAAGAATATATTATTTTGGGAGCCTATTGCCGGCATGATCCGACCACAAGGACAACTTGTAAAAAATGCTGTTAAGGAACTAAAGAAATCGGGAAAAATTTAAAGTGACCCTTTTTTCAAAAAATTCCGGCAATTCGAAATAGCCCATCAGCTTACAAACGGGGATGAGCATGATTTTTTTACATCCTGCTCATCCTGTATATCCCGTCAAAAAAAGGAAATTTCTTCACAGTTCGATCTTTGGTGAAAATAACATGCTTTTGGTGAAAATCGCTGGTTTTTTATCAGGAGCAGAAGAATATAAAGCTTGCCTATTAAAAAATATTTCACATAAGCCTTTGTAATTAAAAACTTTGCGGCCTGCTATTAACAAAACAATATGCGGCAACATAATATGGCATACTCGTTGCTTGCATATAATTACAAAATAAAAACAGAATAAAAAAACATTAATTTGTCCACTAATTTCACGAATTAGCACTAATCATTAGTTTCTATTTAGTGTAACTTCGTGTAATTAGTGGACAAAAAAAGCATAATTTTATAATTTCCTATACAATAAAAAAGGAGGTAAATCGTAAAAAATTTTAAGGAAAATCCAGGCAGGCAGAGTCAAAACATCTAACAAGTTTTTTAAAAAATATATTAACTTAAAAAAGGAGATTTAAAATGATCAGAAAACTAAGAGCCAACAACCAAAAAGGTTTTACCCTTATTGAATTGATGATAGTTGTCGCAATCATCGGCATCCTGGCAGCAATCGCAATACCAAATTTTATTTCCTATCGAACTAAGGGTCTGAGTTCTGCCGCCAAATCCGAAGCAAGCAGCTTCTACACAGCAGCCCTGGCTTACTTCTCAGTTACCGCCGCCGATAGAACGGTTGACAGATCTGATTGCCCTAGTTTTGGAGCAAATGATGAGATAACACATACCGGTACATTAACATATACGAAAGCTACAGGTGCAGTAGGGATCACTCTCCCAACATTCGTGCATAGTCAAGGTGGCGAGACCTACACACTGGTCACTGACGGCAGCATTACTAGTCCATAAAGCAGGATATGCTTTTTGCATCTATAATAAAAAAGGGGGCGCGGATGCCCCCTTTTTTTATCAGCCGTTCAAGTAACAAAAAGGACGGTCAAGTATTCATGTACAATGAAAAAAAGTTGTTGTGATCACGGCTCGCTATCGTGATTAATATTATCCTTCGCAAAAATGAAAGTGGTTTCATTGAAGCCCTTTTCTGACTACTAAAACCTCACCTTATGATCAAGCATCGCAATATTCAACAGAAGCTTTCACTCATAATCAGCCTGCTATTGATCGCAGCAATTCTAATCGCCTATTGGCAGGTAAAAAATTTTGATTTTATTGATTATGACGACGAATCTTATGTAACAAAAAATCCGCATGTTAGGGCCGGCTTAACCCGTGAGGGTATTATCCGGGCTTTTACTACCGATCATGAAGCTAACTGGCATCCATTGACATGGCTGTCTCATATGCTTGATTGTGAGCTTTATGGGTTAAATCCTATGGGGCATCACTGGACCAGTCTACAAATTCATATAGCAAACACCCTGCTGTTATTTTTAATTCTTCAATATATGACCGGAGCGCTCTGGCGAAGTGCTTTTGTGGCTGCTCTTTTTGCCTTGCATCCGCTTCATGTTGAATCGGTTGCATGGGTGGCGGAACGAAAAGACGTATTAAGCGCTTTTTTTGGGATGCTGACTATTTTGGCATACTGCCGTTATGCAAAACAACCATCTATTGCAGGATACATCCTGATCATCCTTTTTCTTGGCATGGGATTGATGGCCAAACCAATGCTTGTGACTTTGCCGTTTCTTCTCCTTTTACTAGACTTTTGGCCGCTTGGGCGTCTTCGGTTTGCGACTATCTCTCGCCTTGTTCCGGAAAAGATTCCTTTGTTTGTTCTTTCGGCGGTTTCAACTTTTGTAACATATTTTGTCCAGCAGCATGGAGGAGCTGTAACATCTCTGGAAGTTCTTCCATTAAAGATAAGAATAGCCAATGCTCTTATCTCTTATCTAAGCTACATCGAAAAAATGATCTGGCCCAGTGGCCTGGCAGTATTCTATCCATATCCTGAACGACTTCTCGGTCAGGCAGTATTATCCGGATTGGTTATTTTCTGCCTGTCGGTTCTGGTGATCCAGAATTCGCATAGATTTCCATATCTTGTCACAGGATGGCTCTGGTATCTTGGCACCCTTGTCCCTGTCATTGGGCTGGTCCAGGTAGGCTCTCAAAGCATGGCTGACAGATACACATATATACCCCTTATCGGTCTTTTTATTATTGTTGCATGGGGAATAGCAGACATTTTAATGCGATATCAAATCAAAAGAGTTGCACTTGCCATTGTATATAGCTCAGTGCTTGCATTTTTTATGATAAGCGCATGGTTTCAGGTACGTCATTGGCAAAACAGTGTGACGCTTTTTACGCATACCCTCAACGTAACTCACAATAACAGCCATGCTCATTATTCATTAGGATATGCTCTGGCTCGTCAGGGAAAATTAGATAAAGCGATCGTTCATTATTCCAGAGCATTGCAGATAAATCCCAACTATACGATTGCCCTCAATTCATTAGGATATGCTCTGGCTCATCAGGGAAAAATAGATAAAGCGATCGTTCATTATTCCAGAGCATTGCAGATAAATCCCGACTATGTAAATGCCCACAACAATCTGGGAAATGCTTTGGCTCATCAGGAAAATATCAAAGGCGCTTTTTTTCATTATTATGAAGCGCTTCGAATAAATCCCGATTATGATGGAGCATACTTTAATTTAGGTAAAATTTATGCTAATCAGGGAAAAATAGGAAAAGCAATCATTAATTACAAAAAAGCGATACGCATCAACCCTGATATGACGCAGGCTTTATATAATCTATCGTGGATAAACGCTACATGTGAAAATGAGAATTTTCGAAATAGTATTGAGGCGGTTGGACTGGCTGAAAAGCTTTGCGATCTCACCAGTCATAGTCAACCTCTGGCTCTGGATGCTCTTGCCGCAGCTTATGCGGAAGCAGGAAGATTTAATGAAGCAGTTGCCACAGCTCAAGAAGCGCTTAAGCTCGTTTCAGACAATGGCCCAAAAGAACTGGCTCCGAATTTAAAAAAGCGACTGCGCCTATTTCAGGCAGG
>JAJSZO010000116.1 GCA_030262795.1 Deltaproteobacteria bacterium
CCCCAGGAATGGCAGCCGGGATAACAGAGCATGTCTGGACTTTCAGGGAACTGTTAACAGTAAAAATTTACTACTGATTTATAATCAAAGTAGTAGCGGGAGAGCACCAGTTATCAGCATAATCAAATCAATCACAGCACGAAAAATATTTGAAAGATTTCCCAATCTCAAAAAGAACGAGTTATGGGGCGGCAAATTTTGGAGCGACGGCAAATATATTGGTACCGTCGGAGAAGCCACGTCAGAGAAAACAATCAAAAATTACATCAGAAATCAAAGCCCCGATAAGAAAAAAGCCGAAACCCGGATGAAGCAACTCAAATTGTTTAATTTTTGACTGGATTCTCAAACTGGCACCAGATACCCCGTCCGCTTGCGGCGGGGAGCTTCATTGTAATCCCATATTTTTATTCCCACTTGCCTTAAAACGCCTATTCAGGTATAGAAACTCACTTCAAACCTAAATTGACCAACTGAAAAATAAAATAAATATAATGCAAAAAAAATTACCCATAGCAGTAGTTGGGATGGCTGGTGTTTTCCCTGGCGCTCCTGATATTGATATATTCTGGAACAACATTATCAATAAAGTAGATTCATGCGGTGAGGTGCCTGAAGGACGGTGGATTGTCAAGCCTGAGTTCATGTACAATCCTGAACCGACGCCGGACAAGGTTTTCTCAAAACGCGCCTGTCTTATACATGATGATATATTAAAATCAATAAAATCTGATTTAAAAGACATTGCCAAAGACATCAATATTGACAAGAACATTCTAAACGATCTTGATCCCCTCTTTCACCTGGTTCTTCATACAGGCAAAAAAGCGCTTTCGGACTGCAATGCTTCAACAATCAATAAAGAACGTATTGGAACTGTTCTTGCTGCAATCGCACTCCCTACTGATTCTTCTTCTTTTATAACGAGAGAAATCATGGGGAAATCCTTTGAAGAAAAACTCTTCAACAATAACAAGTTTTCCACTATCAAACCACTTACCAGGGTGCAGTGTCTGGCGAGCAAGGTAACCAGTCTTCCGGCTTCTATTCTGGCCAAAGGCTTAGGGCTCGGAGGCGGAAGCTATAGTCTTGATGCTGCATGCGCATCATCTCTTTATGCAGTCAAGCTTGCCTGTGATGAGCTTCATGCGTTTCGTGCGGATGCCATGCTGGCTGGAGGGGTATCAAGGCCTGAATGTCTGTACACTCAAGTTGGCTTCAGCCAGCTTCGCGCACTTTCTCCTTCAGGAAGGTGTGCTCCGTTTGACGAAAAAGCAGATGGGCTTGTGGTAGGAGAAGGCGCAGGCATACTTGTTTTAAAAAGGCTTGATGATGCTCTGAGAGATAATGACAATATTTATGGACTGATACGCGGTATGGGGCTCTCAAATGACATGAGCGGCAATCTTCTCGCACCTGACACTGAAGGTCAAGTCCGTGCCATGCGCAACGCTTATTTATCTGCTGGCTGGTCTCCATACGAAATTGATCTTATTGAATGTCATGGCGCTGGAACGCGTGTCGGAGATACTACTGAACTTCACAGCCTGAGAAATCTCTGGGGTGAAACCGGATGGTCGTATGAACAATGCTCGATAGGATCAGTCAAATCCATGATAGGCCATCTTTTAACCGGTGCCGGCGCAGCAGGAATGATAAAAACCTTTCTTGCCCTGAAACATAAAATTCTTCCTCCATCAATTAACTTTAACAAAGCATCGGAAAAAAGCCCCCTTAAAAACAGTCCGTTTCGTGTGCAAACAGAAGCCGAAGAGTGGAGCAGAAAAAACAACAAAAGACCGCTTCGTGCCGCAGTCAGCGCATTTGGATTCGGAGGAATAAACGGTCATCTGCTTATAGAAGAATGGTGTCCCGATTCTGATAAAAACTACGCCACCAGTATAGAAACAAAAACTCAAAACCCTCAACTCAAAACTCAAAACCTTCAACCCTCAACCCTCAACCCTCAACCCTCAACCCAAAGCTCCCCTCCACCAATCGCCATTGTTGGCATGGATGCTGTTTTCGGGCAGTTAACATCGTTGAAAGATTTCAAGGAAACCATTTTTAAAGGTTCTTCAATAATCAGAGAAAGGCCTGAAGACAGATGGAAAGGATGCGACAACATTGCCGGCAGACATCTTGATGGAACGCTTTTGCATGGCGCGTTTATGGAAAAAATTGCTTTGACCGCAGGAGAATTTCATATACCGCCGAATGAAATTCCTGATATACTTCCACAACATCTGCTAATGCTTAAAGTTGCTTCAAACGCCATGAAAAATGCGGGTCTTGTAGATAAAGTAGATAGGAAAGAACGCCCGAGAACAAGCGTTATCATAGGAATGGAATTTGATTTTGAAGCAACCAATTATCATCTGAGGTGGAACCTTTATAACCTGGTTCAAAAATGGATAAACAGACAGGAACTCAATCTCAATGAAAAAGAAACCGATATATGGCTTGAATCTCTGAGGAATTCATCAGGCCCGGCGCTGACAAACACCCGGACAATAGGCGCTCTTGGGGGCATTATAGCAAGCCGGATTGCGAGGGAATTCCGTTTTGGAGGCCCGAGCTTTGCTGTTTCCTGTGAAGAAGCATCAGGTCTTAAGGCGCTTGAAGCAGGAGTAAAATCATTGCAGCAGAATGAGACCGATGCAGTACTTGTAGGTGCAATTGATCTTTCCGGCGACGTGCGCAATATTATTACCACAAACAAATTAAGACCTTATTCAAAAAACAATGAAATCCATCCGTTCGACCAGGCGGCAGATGGAACTTTGCCCGGTGAAGGCGCGGTTGCGCTTGTTTTGAAAAGACTTGACACTGCAATCAAGGACAAAGACAGAATTTATTCCGTAATAAAAGGTTTGGGATGCGCTGCAGGTGATGGGATTGATACTGAATCTCCTTCAAAAAGCGCTTATACCCTGTCACTTACGCGGTCATTTCAAGATGCAGACATCTCACCAGCATCAATAAGTTATTTTGAAACTCACGGCAGCGGAGATCCGCTCGAAGATAATCCGGAAGCAGAAGCGATAAATGATTTTTTTGCTGACCTGCCCGATAATAAAAATGATAATAAAAATGTCAGTTGCGCCATAGGATCTGTAAAAGCAAATATCGGGCATACAGGCGCTGCTTCAGGTCTTGCATCACTATTAAAAACCAGTTTGTGCCTTTATAATGAGATAATTCCTCCTTTAACCAACTTTATCACGCCTGCAAATGACAGGTGGCGAAATAGCATGTTTCACATGCCTGCTTTTCCTCAATACTGGCTGAGAGACAGAAAAAACGGCCCCCGAAGAGCATGTACAGCCTCATTAACTTCAGACGGAATTTGCATGCATGTTATTCTTGAAGGTTTTGAATCTTCGCAGCAAAATCCTGCAAAAGAGCTAATTGAAACAGAAAGGCAGCGGCCTCTGGGCGACCGGGAATACGGTCTTTTTGTTATTGAAGGAAACAATAAAACCTCTCTGATAGAAAGACTGGAAGTACTATCCGATCACATTAAAAAACCTGACAAAAATCCCGAAGCTCCTAACTCTATGATAGAAGCCGTTGCCCGAAGCTGGTATTTAAAGAACAAACCGGCACCTGAAAAAAAATATGCGGTATCAATCGTTGCGGATGATCTTGTACATCTTAAAAATCTGATTAATGATGCAAAAAATGCGGTTTTAGATGGTACTTCCAAAAAAATAAACAGCCTGAGCGGTATAAACTATTCACCTCATCCTCTGGCCGGCTCAGGAGAAACAGCATTTGTCTTTCCCGGTTCAGGCAACCATTATGTTGGAATGGGAAGAGGCATCGGTGTTCAATGGCCGGAAATTCTCCGCAAAATGGATATGGAAACCCCGCAGCTCAAAACACAGCTTGTTCCGCAATGCTATGTGCCTCAGAGAACATCGTGGATGCCGGGATGGGAAAAAAAGGCTTACGAAAAAATTGTATCTGATCCTTTAAATATGATTTTCGGCCAGGTAGTACATGGGGGTGTGACTGCTAATCTGATAATGAATTTCGGAATAAAACCATCTGCCGTTATCGGCTACAGCCTTGGTGAATCAGCAGGACTTTTTGCCATGGGCGCATGGTCTGATCGCGGGGAAATGCTGAAAAGGATGCAGGAAACCGATCTTTTCACTACAGAACTCGCGGCCCCGTGTAATGCGGCCCGGCGGGCATGGAATATCCCTTCTGATAAGGAAATAAAATGGTGTGTTGCTGTAGTTAATCGTCCCAAAGATATAGTCCTTAACGTTATAAATAAATTTCCTTATGCAAGACTCCTTATAATTAATACCCCGGATGAATGCGTAATCGGCGGCCAAAAAGACGATATTGAAGCATCAATCAAAATGTTAGAATGTGAAGCTATTTTTCTTGACGGCATTGTCAGCGTCCACTGCGACGCAGCAATTCCTGTTGCAGATGCATACAAAAAGCTCCACATCTTTCCCATTACTCCTTTGGAAAACATAAAATTTTACAGTTGCGCCTTTGGACGTTCATATGATCTTACAAGCGACAGCGTCGCATCCTCAATTCTTAAACAGGCAATTGACGGTTTTGATTTCATTGCTACAATTGACCGGGCATATAAAGACGGTATACGCATATTTCTTGAAATGGGACCTCATTCTTCATGTACCAGGATGATCAGCCGCATATTAGATAAAAAACTTCACCTGAGTGTCTCCGCATGTGTACGTGGTGAAGATGATTATGTCACAATTCTCAAATTTCTTGGTTCACTGATAACAGAACGTGTGCCCGTTGATTTAGACAAAATTTATGGAACGGATTTATATGAAAAAATAATTAAAGAGTCATACCATGATAAACCCGAAAAACAGTTTATTTTGACTATTGGTGGAAAAGCGCCCACCCCTGCTCTACCACAAAAAATCAGGAACGTAGAAACAATACATGCTCAAATACAGCTTGAAAATCAGGAAATACAGCTTAAAGATTCAGATAAAGTCTTTTTTTATAATGATCTGATCGGACATGTAGCGGAAAACATAACTGCTGTTTCAGAAGCCCATGAAACCTTTATGAATTTCTCAAATGAGTTAAATAGAGGCATTGAAAAAACATTCGCCGTACAGACACGGCTTCTTGAAACCATAACAACAGGCAAAGGAATAAAGAAAGCCGGACAAGAAATAGAACTTGGAGATTTCTTTAAAAATCAAATAATTTCTTCGCAACAACCCGCCTTCTCACGCAATATGTGCATGGAATTTGCAATTGGTTCGGTCTCAAATGTTCTTGGTCCTGAGTTTGCAGCAATAGATGCTTATAAAGTGCGGGTACGCCTTCCTGATGAACCGCTTATGCTTGTTGACAGGATAATTTCCGTAAAAGGCAAAAAAGGTTCACTTGGCCATGGTCGTGTAGTAACAGAGCATGATGTCCTGCCTGGAGCATGGTATCTTGACGGTGGCCATGCACCTGTATGTATATCAGTTGAAGCAGGACAGGCAGACCTGTTCCTCTGCTCATACCTCGGCATTGACTTTGCGGTAAAAGGAGAAAGAGCATACAGGCTTCTTGATGCAGTTGTAAAGTTTCACAGCAGACTCCCCTGCCCCGGCGATGTCATACGATATGAAATAGAAATTGAAAAATTTGTACAACAAGGCGATACTTATCTTTTCTTTTTCAGCTTTGAAGGCTTTATCAACAACAAACATCTTATAAGCATGACTGATGGATGCGCTGGATTTTTTACTGAAGAAGAGGTTGAAAATTCAGGCGGCATAATTTTAACAAAAGAAGATACCGAGCCTGTACAGGGTAAAAAGCCCTCTGACTGGAATGAACTTGTCCGAATTGATGTCGAAAATTATAATGATGATAAAGTTGAGGCACTAAGAGCAGGAGATCTTGAAAAATGTTTTGGCGCCCTTTTTAATGGTATCAAGATTGCTGATTCGCTAAGACTTCCCGGGGGCCGGATGAAACTTGTTGACAGGATACTGAATCTTGACCCAAAAGGCGGTCGCTATGGAATGGGTCTGATCAGGGCTGAAGCGGATATACATCCTGATGACTGGTTTCTTACCTGCCATTTCAAGGATGACATGGTTATGCCAGGAACTCTTATGTATGAATGCTGTGCTCACACACTCAGAGTATTTATTCAGCGCATGGGATGGGTAACCGACAAGCCCGGTGTATGCTATGAACCGGTTGTCGGGGTTGAAAGCATACTGAAGTGCAGGGGCCCGGTAACGCCTGATACAAAACATGTTATTTACGAAGTAGAAATAAAGGAAATGGGTTACACCCCGGAGCCCTTTGTAATTGCAGACGCACACATGTTTGGGGATGGACTGCGAATTGTCATGTTCAAAAACATGTCAATGAAAATGTCAGGAATAACTCGTGAAGAAATTGAATCAGTCTGGAAGAAAAAAACCGGCTTTGACTATGACAGTATTCTGGCATTTTCAATCGGCAAACCTTCGGAAGCATTTGGCGAGCCATATAAAGTTTTTGATGAACAAAGAATTATCGCCAGGCTTCCTGGTCCGCCGTATTTGTTTATAGACAAAATAACTGATATTGAGCCGGAACAATGGGCGCTGAAACCTGACGGATGGATCGAAGCAGAGTACGAAGTGCTGCCGGATGATTGGTATTTTAAAGCAAATCGTATTCCTGCAATGCCGTTCTGCATACTGCTTGAAATAGCCCTGCAACCCTGCGGATGGCTTGCAGCATATGTGGGATCTGCGCTGAAAGGTAAAACAGACCTGAAGTTCAGGAACCTTGGAGGAACCGCAATTCTGCATCATCAGGTTCTTCCTGATTCAAAGACCCTTAGAATGCGCACCCGCATGACCAAGGTTGCTGAAGCAGGGAATATGATAATAGAAGACTTTGATATACAAATCCTGCAGTCTGATAAATTAATATATGAAGGAAATACGAATTTCGGATTTTTCACAAAGAAAGCGCTGGCACAACAGGTCGGCATAATTGATGCTGCGGAGAGAGCATACAAGCCGGATGAAAACGACCTTAAAAAGTCGGTTTCACATGTGTTTGCCGACATTCCTCCTTTAACTCCCTATGATTTGGAAACCGCTCCGGCGCCTTCTTTTCCGGCACCTTCTCTAACAATGCCGTCAAAAGCATTGCTTTTGATTGACGAGATTGAAACCTATATTCGTGATGGAGGAACTGAAGGGCTGGGATTCATTCGAGGGATAAAAAGAGTTGATCCAAATGAATGGTTTTTCAAAGCGCACTTTTATCAGGATCCTGTATGTCCCGGTTCACTGGGTATTGAGTCTTTTATTCAACTGATAAAATTCATGGCCATAGACCGCTGGAGCCATCTCGCAGAAACCCACACTTTTGAACTTATAACTGATAAACCGCATAACTGGATTTATAGAGGCCAGATTGTTCCGGAAAACAAAATAATTGAAATTGAAGCAATAGTAACAAAAATACAGGATAAACCTGTGCCTTGTATACAGGCTGACGGCTTCTTGAAGGTTGATGGACTATATATTTATGAAATGAAAGACTTTGGGCTCAGACTTGTTCCCAAGCCGAAAAAGTGCCTGAACAATCATAATATTCCATCCTAATGTACTAAAAACCCGACCGAATTATTTAAATTAGCGCCCTTCGGTGCGAACTTTCAGGTTGTAATTATATTGTTTTTTTCGTAGGGGCGATCCTTGTGATCGCCCTGATTAGGGCGAATACAAGATTCGCCCCTAC
>JAJSZO010000117.1 GCA_030262795.1 Deltaproteobacteria bacterium
GGCACTAATTATGACAATTTGCGTTCCTTGTTTTCAGACTTTTTTTTCCCAAAAATTCTGGCGCCCAATATGCTTATTTCGTAAAGAATCATCAATGGAAGAGCCATCAAAATCTGTGTCACAACATCCGGTGGGGTTAAAATAGCTGCAAAAACAAAAAATAAAAGCAGGGCATATTTTCTGTTCTTCTTTAAAAATTCAACTGTAACTATACCAAGTCTGGCCAGAAACGTAATAATAAGCGGAAGTTCAAAGACCAACCCAAAGGCAAGCAGCAACTTTGAAGAAAAGCTTAAATATTCACGCATGGATGGAAGCGGACGTATTGTCTCGGTAGCAAATCCGAGAAAAAATTTAAAACCAAATGGAAACACAATAAAATATCCAAATAACGCTCCGCCGATAAAGAAAAAAGAAGAAAGAAAAACTATAGGAATTAGAAGTTTTCTTTCCTTGCCATAAAGCCCCGGCGCCACAAACAGCCAGAACTGATATAATAATACAGGAGCAGCCAGCATTAAGCCTGATAGTAAAGATACCTTTAGATATGTAAAGAAAGCCTCAGGCAGACCTGTAAAAATAAGGTTGTCGTCCGCCTGCATTACTGAAATCAGTGGCATGGTCAGGAAATGAAAAAGTTTTTCCTTAAACCCGTATGAAACAATAAAACCTGCACCAATAGCAATAAAACAGATGACTATACGCTTCCTTAACTCCTCAAGGTGTCCGGTAAAAGGCATTTTCTCATCTTCTTCAATCATTTTTTAAAGATCCTTTTGCTGTTTCCTTTCCAACAAGCTCCTTTTTATTATTAGAGAGCGTGGAAACGTCATTGACAGCCTCCTTTATGCTTTCATTCATACCCTTTACAGTCTCTTTAACATCTTTTAGATCACCGTTTATCTCAATAGATTGTTTAAATTCCCGGGTAGCTTTTTTGAATTCATTGATAGCCCTGCCAAGTGATTTTGCAAGATCAGGAAGTTTTTTGGGCCCAATAACAATAAGAGCTACCGCCAAAATTATTAGAACTTCAGGCATGCCTATGCCGAACATGTTTTTCACCTATAATATTTTTTGGGCATGGTTCTAACTTCGTGTAACCGGCTTCCAAAAGCTGCATAGCGAGGAACGAGCGACGCAGCTTTTGGAATTTCGAGATAACGAAATTAGCAGGTTTTTACTTAATCTTCACATCTATTTGCTTTGGCTTGGCTTCTTCTGACTTTGGAATAGTCAAATTGAGAATGCCGTTTTTGTACTCTGCTTCAATCTCTTCTGCTTTGACTGACTGCGGCAGGGTAAAGCTCCTTATAAAAGATCCATAAGAGCATTCAAAACGGTGGCGTTTTTTATCTTCGATCTCAACCTTTTTTTCACCCCTGATAGTTAAAACGCCATTTTCGATGTTTACACTTACATCATCTTTATCAACGCCAGGCAACTCAACTTTGACAACAAAATCATCTTTTGTTTCATCAATGTCCACAACCGGAATCCAATCTCCGATTTCAAAAGTTTTATCATCACTTTTTGCTATCGACTTTCTTGCCGATCCTTTGTATCTATCCAGTAACTCTTCCATCTCACGAAATGGATCCCATACACTTAAATTCATGATGTTTCCTCCTGTTATTGACATAGAATTTTTTGTTCACTCACTATCATAATGACTATTTCTCCAATTTCAAGCCATAAAACATCACCTCCTTCTTTGATTATTAAACCTGAAGACTGTGATACCATCATAGTTACATCTTTCCCACGTTCCTAAGCCCTAATCCGGTTTAAGAACAAGAAAGTACAGCTTTCCATTGTGCTGCATATGCCCTGCCGCTGTTTCAGCGTATGTACCATTTCCCCAGAACAGATCCGCACGGCCGGGCCCGCGTATTGCTCCTCCTGTATCATGATTCAGAACAAATCTGCTGAAAGTTATCCAGTTATGAATTTTTCCATTGTCATTTATCAAAGGTTTTTTTGTTTCTATAAAACCAAGAGCCGATAAAGGGAATATTCTTCTGTCTAATGCTATCGACCTGCCAGGCGTCAATTTAACTTCAATACAACCCAAAGGGCCATCTTCCTCTATTTTGAAAAAAACATAGCTGGGATTAAAGTTTAAAATATTTTTGACCTCTTTTGGATTGTCTTTTAGATAAGCACGAATTTTTTGCATAGACATTTCCGATTTTTCTATTATCCCTTCTTCAATAAGTAATTTGCCTATACTCCGGTATGGGCGCCCGTTTGTTATATCATAATGAACATTAATTGTTTTTTCGTTGTCAAAATAAATTTTTCCTGAGCCTTGAATTTGAAGAAAAAAAAGATCAACAGGGTCTTTAATCCAGGCAATGTGTTCTGCCTTACCCTTTAGAGCTGCGTTGTCTTCTATCTCATCACGTTCAAAGTAGGGAACAACCGTCCGGCCGGTATATCTTCCAATTATTCTTTTATTGTTTAAGGCCGGAATAAACAATGAAAGATCAACTGTAGTTAAATCGCAAGGACGTGCATAAATCGGGAATCTATATTCAGCGCTTTGCTTGAGGCTGCCTTGCAGAACAGGTTCATAATAACCTGTAAAAAGAACATCGCCATTGCTGCCGCCGATTGATTTGTAAACAAGATAATTTGATTTAATAAACTTATTAAGGTCATTTTTTGATGGACCGGTTTGTATAAAATTCAGGAAATGCTCCATGGACTTGATCATATGGGCAGCATTAAAACTGTCTTCCCCGAACCTGAATTGCTTAGAAGAAGAAAACCTTTTTAGATATGAAATACTCTGCAAAATTCCATTTTCTAAACCATCGCATACCATATCATCTAAAAAATCAGGATAGTTAGAAGAAGAAACTCTTTGCATCGCAAACTCATCTTTTAAATACGGATGTATTTTAAGAACAGAACATCCGGCTATAAAAAAGAAATAAAACAATGCAGCAATTGCAAATAAGGAACGTGGACGCAATAACTTCCCCAAGTAGGCGCACAGATTTGGGCCGAATTTGTTTGATCTCAGATCACAAAAGTTGATGGAATAGCGAGCTATTTCAATATTTTTGGGATTTGAGCCTGGATTTGAGATTTGGCAAAGGCGGCCTGAAGCTGTGATGCATAGTTGGGGAAGTTGTTTCATTCAGCTACCATCACTTTCAAGTTTACGTGTTTTCTTTTCAACAGAATCAATATGAACAATATCTTTATCGCCTTGCAGAGATATCCCAAGCTCCTTGAACTTGCGTGCAGATGTTAGCACTCTGCGCTCAAAAGAACCCACAACCTGGTTGTAAGTATTAGTGCATCGTTCAATATCGCGACCAAGTTTGTCAAAATGATTTGCCATTAAGTTCAGCCTGGTATAAAGCTCATGCCCCAGTTCGCTTATAGCTTTTGCGTTTTCAGAAATATTTTCCTGGCGCCATGCAAAGGCAACAGTCTTTAAAAGAGAAATTAAAGTAGTTGGAGTTGCCAGGATAACTCCTTTATTTACACCTTCTTCTATAAGCTGAGGGTTTTTAACAAGAGCTGCGCTAAAAAAATTTTCACCGGGAATAAACAATACAACAAATTCAGGGGTTGGCGCAAACTGTTTCCAGTATGTTTTTTTGGCCAGTTTGTGCATATGGGACTGAATCTGTTTTGAATGTGCAGCTATCAATACCTCTCGATCTTCTTCCGTCTCTGCCTCCAGCGCTTCAAGATATGCTGAAAGAGGAGCCTTGGCATCTACAACAATCTGACGATTTCCGGGAAGATAAACAACCATATCAGGCCGCATAATGCCATTTTCGCTGTAAGCTGACTGTTGTTCAAAGAAATCGCAACGGTTCTGCATTCCGGCAAGCTCAGCAACACGCTTAAGGGTAATTTCTCCCCAACGCCCCCTGACGTGCGGCACACGAAGAGCCTTTACAAGTTTGCCTGTTTCTTTTTGAAGAGTTTGCTGGGTTTCCGCAAGAGAAAGTATCTGCTGGGAAAGTCCACCATATGCTTTTTCCCTTGATCTCTCCATAGCCTGGATATGCCGGTCATATCTATCAAGAGAATCTTTTATGGGCACAACAATATTTTTGACTTCCTTGCTGCGCACATTCAAATCACTTTTAGCTACTTCCATATATCTTGAAAACGTAGTTTCTGCAAGATCAAGAAAAGTCCGGTTGTTTTCCTTTAAAGCACTGGCAGAGATTGCCTTGTAAGCATCTATCATATTATTCCGAATATTCTCAAGCAGTTCTATTTTTTCATTCACGGCAAGGCGCTCTTTATCTATAATTGTTTCCAGCCTTGCCTGGTGCTCTTTCAGCTCGGTGATTGTAGCATTAAGTGAATCAATTTTCCGGGTGCGTTCTTCAAGTGCCTTTTTAAGGCCTTCCATATGTTCCAGACTGCTTAATGCAGAAGAGAGCTCTCTATAAATCTCCAGGAATTTTTTTGAAAACTTTGACTTTGCAAAAAACCAGGTTATCAAAAAACCAAATGCAGCGCCAATAATAAAAAAAACAATATATTCCAATTTGTTCATAGTTCGGGGTTCGGGGTTCAAGGTTCAAGGTTCAAGGTTTAGGGTTAACAGTTTTATGCTTTTTAGCAACCGTTAACCGTTTTTCTCACAAATGTTCCGCTTTTCCCCCCTGATTTTTCAAGAAGGCATATATCCGATATAATCATTTTTTTATCTTGCGACTTACACATATCATATATTGTAAGGGCCGCAACAGATACCGCTGTAAGAGCCTCCATCTCAACGCCTGTTTGACCGAAAAGCCGTACCCGGGTTTTGATTTTGATTGAACTTTCATCTTTATCCGGTTCAAAATTGATATCAATATGTGAGATATTAATTGGATGACACAGTGGAATTAGTTCCGAAGTTTTTTTTGCCGCCATTATTCCGGCAATTTTAGCGGTTTCAAGTACATTACCCTTTTTTATTGAATCATTATGAATCATTTCAAATGTTGAAGGCTTCATTGAAACAACCCCTTGAGCAACCGCTGATCTTAATGTAAGTTCTTTATCTGTTATATCAACCATCCGAGAGCATCCCTTATTGTCAATATGAGAAAATGAAGACATGAAAAACTCCCAATAAACTACAAGTTTATTCCTTACAAAAAATACTCTGTTTTTTTCGTAACAGTTGATTTAATATCATCAATAGCTTCACTGAGTACTTTTATAACATTCTTACGAATATCACCGGCAACAACGAGAAGCATGATATCATCCCCTACTGACAGCTTTTTGTTTTCTGCTATTTTAAACAATATTTCTATAATGCCCGGTCTTTTTTTATGCTTTTCTATAACCTCAAGCAGTTGTTCGTAATCTACAGTGATACTCAGCCCTGATACTCTCCTGCCATCTCGTGATGTACTCCGCACCACTCCATTATGACAAAGAATCATTCCTGCCCTGTCATAATGCGGATGTTTCTTTATAATTTCTATAAGTGAGGTTAAATTCATAGTATCAGAAATTTGAAAAGTCATTAGAGAACATTATCACATATAAGATGGGGCTGTAAATATCATTTGGTTTTTATTTCAAGATACCGTCATAGAACGATTCGTGGCGATGTGACAAATCTTTATAACTATTGTGAAATTTATTTCTCAATAGTTATGACAAAGTGTTTACATTTTTTTGTCAAACCGACAATCAATTGATTATATTAATCTTATCTATCTATCTGAATATATAGTAAATAGTCCTATTTTTTAGCTTGGGCATTCTTTTTGCATAACGTAAATTATTAGGCTGAAGTATTAGCGCTTTTACTTACTTATATAATTTATGCGAAAGGGTCTGTGATGAAAATAGGATTTATTTCAACACGCTTTAGTGGTACAGATGGAGTTACTCTTGAAGCCAGAAAGTGGGCTGAAGTGCTGGAAGAACACGGCCACCATTGTTTCTGGTTTGCTGGTGAACTTTTCGAAGGAGAACAAAAGGGGATTTTGGCACCGGTTGCACACTTTCATGATTCCCTGAATCTGTGGATAAATTCGCAAATATTCGGAAGGAAACAGAGCTCTCCAAAAGTAATTTGTGAAATTCATAAACAAAAAGCAGTATTAAAAACTTATATCAAAAAGTTTGTCAAACTTTTTGATATCGACATCCTGCTCGTTCAAAATGCGCTGTCCATTCCGATGAATGTTCCGCTGGGGGTCGCCCTGATGGAATTTATCGCGGAGACGGGTATCCCAACGATTGCACATCATCATGATTTCTGCTGGGAAAGAAGCAGATTTCTCAAAAACGGTGTCAAGAAGCTCATTAATAGCGCATTTCCACCCAATCTGCCGAGCATCTCCCACATTGTCATTAATTCAGATGCCCAACAAGAACTGATGCAACGCAAGTCGATTGTCTCCACCTGTATTCCGAACGTCCTTAATTTCGAAAAACAACCCAGGATTGATAGAGCCAGATGTCAGGCTTTCAGAGAAACCATTGGCTTAACCCCCAAAGACATTCTATTCCTGCAGCCGACAAGAGTCATAGAAAGAAAAGGTATCAAACACGCCATAGAACTGGTAAAAGCCATTGATCCACTACGATGCAAGCTGGTTATATCTCATTCTGCCGGCGACGAGGGACCGGAACATCTCAACTGGTTGCAGAAGTATGCAACCAGTTTGAATGTTAAACTAATTCTTGCAAATAACATAGTATCTGATACACTTCCGAAAATTAATGGAAACCGAATGTTTTCTCTTCGGGAGGCTTATCAGGCCGCTGATTTTGTTACCTTCCCCAGCACCTATGAAGGTTTCGGGAATGCTCTTCTTGAAGCGATCTATTTTAAAAAACCGGTTATGATCAATCGTTACAAAATTTATGTCCAAGATATAGCACCTAAAGGATTTAATCTGGTTGAAATGAACGGCAAAATAACAAATACGGTTGTTCAGAATGTAGAACAGCTTCTTGGGGATTCAGTTCGTTGCAAACATGTAACCAATTATAACTACAATGTGGCACAAAAAAACTATTCCTATAAGATACTCCGGAAGAGCTTGCTCCGGATCGTATCCGGTTTTATCCACTCTCCTGTCTGCGCCTGAGGGTGACCTGAAGCTGTGATGCATAGTTGTGGAAACAAGTCGTTTTAAAAATGAGTTCCTGGCAAAAAGAACAGACAGATGCGCTATCCATGGTGCATCAATATCTTGCAAGTCTTTTCCCTGCTGAAAGACGTAAGCTTGAATCTTTAGTTGCTGATTATCTTTTGTTTCGAAAAGATATAGATATTTTTCTGTCCGAACATTTCGGTGAGATATGCACTCAAAACTGCTATCAAAACAATATCAGCGCCTGTTGTTCACGTGAAGGCATTATTACTTTTTTTGCTGATGTAGTTATAAATGCTCTTGTTTCTCAAAAAGATGAGATTGAAGCGCTATTGAAAGTTCTTCAAAAACCGAATAATGGTTATAAATGCATTTATCTTGGGAAGAAGGGTTGCCTGTGGCGGGTTAAGCCGATTGTCTGCGAAATGTTTCTCTGTGAGCCTGCAAAGAAAAAGGTATTTATAGAAAAACCGTTGGTCCGGGATAAATGGGATGAACTTAATCTGCGTAAAAAGATGTTCACCTGGCCGGATCGTCCTGTTCTTTTTGATGTTCTTGAAAAATATTTTATAGATGCAAAATATTCTTCATCCCTTATGTACATGCACAACAGCCCCGGGCTGCTACGCGTAAAAAGCAG
>JAJSZO010000118.1 GCA_030262795.1 Deltaproteobacteria bacterium
GACACCATTAATTTTACTTGACAAAAATGAAATTTAAAGGTAAAGAAATTAAAATAATTTGGTATAGTAAAATTTTTATCGGTGCATTCAAACATCAACCAAGCTTGACGGAGTTTTCATGAGTACACAAGATGATAAAGCTAAAAAAGTTTCTGCGAATGGGGTTGCAGGACCAATTATTCTTTTTTTCATTTTAGGGCTTGCTGCAAGTCTTGTTTCAGGATGGATGCTATCCCCAAAGCTTCTCTATTCCCAGAAAAAACAGCCTATAGATTTTAATCATGTACTTCATGTTGAAGCTGTGGAAGAAGGATGTGAAAGTTGCCATTTCTTCCGTGAAGATGGAAGCTTTTCCGGGATTCCAAAACTTGCCCAGTGCGTTGACTGTCATGAAGAGGCCCAGGGAGAAGATCCGAACGAAGTAAAGTTTGTTGAGCAATATGTGGCAAATGGAAGAGAGGTTCCATGGCTGGTATATGCAAGACAGCCTGATTGCGTATTCTTTTCACATGCAGCACATGTCAAAAAGGCGGAGATGGAGTGCAGCACATGTCACGGGAACATTGGCGAATCCGAACATTCTCGAGTTTATGAAGAAAACAGAATTACAGGATACAGCCGGGATATATGGGGAAAAAACATGTCAGGTTTGAAGAAACATACATGGGAGCGTATGAAGATGGATGATTGTGCCGAGTGTCATACTACAAAGGAAATTGAAACAGATGTTGAGACACTCCCATGGCCGATAAACTGGATCCCGCGACCTTATGAAAAACAGACCGGCAATCAAGCAAGAATTAAGACGGTAAAAGAAGCATGTTTTGTATGCCATAAGTAAATAAACTTTAAAGCCGATTAGCCTTAAGAGCTACACATTTTTTAAGGGGTAGAATCTATGAAAATAGGCAGAAGAAGTTTCTTGTCATTTGTAATTGGTGGCGCTGCTGGTTCAGCATTCACACCATTACCCTGGAAGCTGATAGATGATTCATCCATATGGTCACAGAATTGGCCGTGGACTCCTGTCCCGTCGGATGGTGAATACAGTCAAAAGAATACAGTCTGCACTCTCTGTCCCGGCGGTTGCGGCATTACTGTTCGCAAAGTTGATGACCGGGCTGTCAAGATAGAGGGCATGAAAGGACATCCGGTAAATGCTGGTGGTATATGTTTACTGGGTTTGTCGGGTCTTCAGTTGCTTTATGGTCCCACACGCGTCAAGTCACCGTTGAAGAGAGTTGGGGAAAGAGGCGAAGGAAAATGGGAAAAGATATCCTGGGATGAAGCTATTTCAGAGGTTGCAAAGAATCTTGCTGAGATAAGATCTCAAGGTGAGTCTCATGCAGTTGGTGCTATTGTGAACTCAGATAAAGGGACAGTGTCCAATCTTTTTAAAAGATTTTTGACAGCATACGGCTCTCCCAATTTTATGACTACACCTTCCATTCAAGACTCATATAGGATGACAATATCTCTTATGCAGGAGGTAATAAATGCTCAAGCCGGATTTGATGTTGAAAATGCCGATTTTATATTAAGTTTTGGAAGCGGAATAATTGATGGATGGGGTTCGCCGGTGCGCATGTTTAAGGCTAACAGTGCATGGAAAGCCGATGGCAAAAAAGTGGTACAGATTGAGTCTCGTCTGTCAAACACAGCAGCAAAATCCGATAAGTGGATTCCAATAAATCCCGGTACAGAGGCAGCTTTGGCATTAGGCCTTGCGAATGTTATCATAACCAACTCGTTAGATTCCAAAAAAATTAGTCAGTCAACCGGTTTTGAATCATTCAAGAAGCTGGTACAAAATGAGTATAGTACAGATAAGGTATCAAAAATAACGGGAATAAACAGTACCGCTATAGTTTCATTAGCCAAGAATTTTGCCCAGGCTTCAAAGCCTTTGGCAATTTGTGGCAAAGGGCAGGGAAGTGCGCCTGGAAGTCTTGATGAATTTATGGCTGTGCATGCATTAAATGCTCTTGTAGGTAATATAAATGAAGAGGGCGGTGTTTGGGCCGTTTCCGAGCCTGATTATATCAAATGGTCTGACCCGGAATTGGATAGTGTTGCCTCAACCGGTGTGCAAAAAGAGCGTATAGATGGAGCAGGCAGTGAGTACCTGCATGCAACATCTTTGTTAAATCGTTTTCCTGAAGTTATTAACTCAGGAGAAGGGTATCCATTTAAGGCGCTTTTTGTCTCAGATGCAAATCCCCTGTACTCTATGCCTGACAGCAAAGCAATTAAAGCGGCATTTAAAAGTATACCGTTTGTTGTAAGTTTTTCATCATACATGGATGAAACTGCCAGTAATGCAGACTTGATCCTGCCGAATCATGTATACTTGGAGCGTTATGAAGATGTACCAACGCTGGCAGGGTTGTCTAAGCCCATTGTCGGTCTTGCAAGGCCTGTGGTAAAACCCCAGTTTAACACAAAGCATGTTGGCGATGTTATAATGCTTATGGCAAAAGCACTGGGAGGTAAAATAGCCGATGCTTTTCCATGGGATAATTATGAGGCCTGCCTTAAAGAAACATTGGGCATTAAATGGGATGCTCTGGTGGAAAATGGATTCGAATTCAATGGTGACAAATGTATGTTGGAAGGCGATTTCAATTTTTATCCCGAGGCCATGAAATCACTTTCCGATTTTAGTCCGGTAAGCATTGAAGGCAGTGCACTTTCGTATCCTCTTATACTTATGCCGTATGATTCTATCAGACTTGCAAATGGATATATTGGCGATCCACCCTTTGCAATAAAGGCAGTTGAGGACACGGTTCTTAAAGGTAAAGATGCATATGTTGAGGTAAATCCCAAGACAGGCAAAGAGTTGGGGCTGACTCAAGGAAGACATGCATTTTTATATACTCCAAGAGGTAAAGCAAAGGTTAAGGTAAATCTTTATGAAGGAATTATGCCCGGTATAGTTGCTTTGCCAAGAGGTCTGGGACATACTGCCTATGATAAGTACCTTGCTGATAAGGGATGTAATTTTAACGAACTTATCGGTTCGGTAGAAGATCAAGTATCCGGTCTTGATGCAGCATGGGGAATAAGGGCTAGGCTGACCAAAGTATAACTTGAATAAGAGGTTTTGATGAAAGAAGAAGGCAAACATAAAAAAGCCAAGAAGTATGGAATGGTCATAAACCTGGACGCGTGCACTGGTTGCGGAGCCTGCATGGTTGCTTGTATGGCTGAGAATAATGTGCCGTTCAAGGAGGATGAATCTAACAAACTGGATAGTATTGCATGGATGCGTGTTTACAAGCTGACAAATGGTAAATCCTATCCCGAAGCCGATATCTGTTATCTTCCCAGACCATGTATGCATTGTGAGGGAGATCATGGACATTCACCATGTGTGTCTGTTTGTCCGGCAACCGCAACAGATTATAACCATGATACAGGGATTGTTAGCCAGATTTATACCCGTTGTTTTGGATGCAGGTATTGTATGGTTGCATGCCCGTATCATGCACGTTATTTTAACTGGTGGGATCCGGTATGGCCGGAAGGATCGACTAAATACCTTAGTCCTAATGTTTCACCTCGAATGAGAGGTATTGTGGAAAAATGCAGTTTTTGTTTCCACAGATATCAACTCGCAATGGATAAAGCATATGTCGAAGGACGGACAGTACTTGAAGAGAATGAATATCAGACCTCTTGTACTCAGGCATGTCCTGCCGGTGCTATTACATTCGGTGATTTGAACAATCCTGAACATAAGGTGCATCAACTGGCCAAGCCTGATAACAAGCATGGCGGACGACCGGGAAATCCCAATGTTTTTCGGCTTCTTGAAAGACTTGGTACGAATCCCAAGGTTTATTATATGTCAAGTCGTGAATGGGTAAGGCGAGCTGGTGATAATTACCTTGGCGATGAAGATTTTGCAAAAACTCATCGCCATTAGAATCAGGAACAATAGATAATAAATTTGTTAACGAACTAATAACAGCAAATTTTGAGGAGCACATAACTTATGGATTCAGCATTAATACCCGAGGGAGTTAACCGCTGTTCATTTGGGAAATTTGCTATAGGAATCATTATAGTCGGTGGCGTACTGTTGTGGGGTGTTTACGCTATGCTGCTTATCTGGTTAAAGGGACTTAATCAGACAAATATGAATGATTACTATGGATTTGCATTATGGATATGGGCTGACCTTGGGGTTATTGCCCTAGGCGGCGGAGCTTTTTTTACAGGACTGTTAAGATATATCATCGGAAAGGATGAGCTGAAGAATATTATTAACTATGCCGTTCTTATTGGGTTTATATGTTACAGCTCCGCACTTTTAATCCTTGCAATAGATATTGGGCAGCCTTTGAGAGGCTGGTTTATATTCTGGCATGCAAATGTTCATTCAATGCTGACGGAAGTGGCATTTTGCCTGTCATGCTATTTTGCTGTTCTAACTATTGAATATATTCCCCTTATTCTTGAGAACCGCCAGATTGATAAAGTTCCTTTCTTTCATAATCTTGCCCACAATATGCACGAGGTAATGGCAATATTTGCAGCGACTGGCGCTTTTCTTTCTTTTTTCCATCAGGGTTCACTTGGCGGAGTTGCAGGTGTACTCTACAGTCGTCCTTTTGCATTCAGGGAGGGAATATTTATCTGGCCTTGGACATTCTTTCTTTTTACATGGTCGGCAGCAGCCTATGGGCCGTGCTTTACACTATTTGTGACAAGGCTCACTGAAAAAATTTCAGGAAAAAAGCTAGTCAAGCAAAATGTTATAGATTTGTTAGCTAAAATATCCGGCTGGACCATGGGAACATATCTGATTGCAAAAATTATTGATACCTGGTACTGGGCTACAGTCTCCGCTCCTTCCATGGGATTTAATCTAATTGATTTTTATTCCAATAATTCTTTTTATGGAATCTGGATTCTTGTAGCTGAGATAGTAATCTGTGGAATTATTCCGGCATCAATACTTCTTACACCAAAGGGGCGCAGTAATTCTACGCTTTTGTTCACTGCTGTATCGCTGGCCTGTATTGGTGTTTTACTGAATCGCTGGGTAATGGTGCTGCAGGTAATGGCGATACCGGTCATGACTTTTGAAAACTGGGTCTTGTATATTCCTAGCTGGCAGGAAGTTGCAACAACTATTCTTCCTGTAGCATACGGAATTATCCTGATTATGATATCATTTCGTTATTTACCCATATTCCCCCAGGAACGGGAATTGAATCCTTAGGAGGTTAGAATATGTTTCCGTTTTCATTTGAATGGATTTGGGATCTTAGTCATATGATATTTATGGGTGGTCTGTGGTATTCGCTGACAATTTTAGGTCTTGGGATGACTTACTGTATTTTAAAAACTGTTATTGATACAATGCATGGTAAAGGCGGCCATAACCACTAAATTAAACAATAATTCACATAATAATATAAAAAAAAGGCGCTTGTCTCATTGTTAAAATGTGGGAAAGCGCTTTTTTTGTTTAAACCTAAGTTGAGCGATTTTTTGCGAAGATATGTGTTGAGATCTTGATGCATAAGGATTTGCAAAAACCGCAGACATACCCGTGGATATGTCGAGGATTTTTGCGAAGCCTTTATGCGCAAGAGATCGGTGCAGATTGAGTAAAAAATCGCTCAATTTAGGTTAAGGGTATAAAATGGATAAAATTATAGTAGAAGGTGGACGACCTCTTACAGGTGAGGTTAATATCAGCGGAGCCAAGAATGCTGCACTTCCTATCCTGGTTTCATCTCTTCTTACTGATGGATTATGTACTTTCTCAAATGTCCCGAATCTAAAAGATATTGAAAGCATAAAACTTCTTCTTTCACATCTCGGTGCAAAAATCGAAACAGACGGCGATGTTGTTAAAATAGATGCGGGCAATATTTTTAATCATGAAGCCCCTTATGATCTGGTGAGGAAAATGCGCGCTTCTATATTGGTTCTTGGTCCTCTTGTTGCCAGGCTTAAAAAAGCCAGGGTCTCATTGCCGGGGGGGTGTGCTATAGGTGCACGGCCAATTAATTTGCATCTTAAAGCTCTGGCATGTCTTGGTGCATCCATTGAATTAAAGCACGGCTATGTTGAAGCTTATGCCAAACAACTAAAGGGTGCCAAAATTTATTTGGATATAGCTACCGTAACAGGCACTGAAAATATAATGATGGCGGCTGTATTAGCGAAAGGAAGTACGGTCATTCATAATGCAGCTCGTGAACCCGAAATAGTAGCTCTTGCAGATGTTTTAAACAAGATGGGGGCTGATATACGTGGTGCCGGTACCTCTGAAATTACTATAATGGGAGTTTCATCTCTAAGCCCTGTGTCAGTTTCAATAATTCCTGACCGGATAGAAACTGGGACATTCATGGTTGCAGCAGCTTTGACCGGCGGTGATGTGAAGATTTCAGGCTGCCGGCCGGATCACCTTGAAGCCGTTATTCACAAGTTGAGTTTAACAGGGGCAAGTATAAAAATTGATGGAAAGAATATAAGAGTTAAAGGAAAGGATAATATAGCAAGTGTTGATGTAAAAACACTCGCATATCCGGGTTTTCCTACTGATATGCAGGCACAATTCATGGTTCTAATGTCTGTTGCCAGAGGTTTGAGCCTGATATTTGAAACAGTATTTGAAAACCGTTTTATCCATGTAGGTGAGTTGAAAAGAATGGGTGCTGATATCACTATAGCCGGCACTGCTGCAATGATAAAAGGGGTAAAAATGCTTTCAGGTGCGCCGGTTATGGCAAGTGATCTTAGAGCCAGTGCTTCATTGATACTGGCCGGTCTTGTTGCCCATGGCACAACAGAAATAAATCGTGTTTATCATCTTGACCGCGGATATGAATCGCTTGAAAAGAAGTTTGCCAGGCTTGGGGCAGCTATAAAGCGGATATAAAGCAGGGTTCAGGGAATCAGGGGTCGGGGTTTTATGTCTGATCGTAAGATTAAGAAATGAAGCTCCCCGCCGCAAGCGGATGGGGTATCAAAGCGGATTAAAAACCAATTTAGATTATGGGGGACACGTAGTTTCCCCCAAACCCCCTTCCGCGTATTTTACCCCACCGCAAGCGGATGGGGTATTAAAAAATCATAATCAAAAATTAGTTGCCGATTTTTCAAACTTGGAAATATTACGAGAATTAACCGGTCGTCGAAGGAACAGGTTGTTTATTTTTGATGAACATAATAGTACTCCGTCCCAGAAGTTCTGACTTGTTTTCTGGCAATTTAATTTCCTATGCTGTTTTTAGCGTATTTTGCCAGAGATAATCTTCAATGGCCGAGAATAATGAATTCAATGCATTTTCAGCATTTTCTTTTTTTAAAGGGCCTTCCTCATTCATAATACTATTTCTAATTGTTGTTTCTTGAGACTGAAGAACATTCAATAGTTTTTCCCAATTTTCTCCCGGCACTTCATGAAGGTAAGGTGTCGGTTTTATGATCAGCCTGGCATTCAGCATGCACTTTTCCGTTAGTATAATCAAAAAAGGCAAGAACATTCATTGTGCCGTTTCTAATGTACTCAAACTCTTCAAGGCGTTTCATTGTTTCGTTTGTTCGAAGGTCAGGGACAAATCGTTTGAGTATTTGAATTGAGTGTAACCAAAATTGAACATCCATAATAAAACAAAAAAGGTAATAATATCAACAAGTAAAATATTTATGAACATTTGATACAAACTATGTCATTTTATTCTTCCA
>JAJSZO010000119.1:0-1118 GCA_030262795.1 Deltaproteobacteria bacterium
GTTTCCCATACAGTTAAGGATTTGAGAGATACCATAGAAGAGTCACCACATTCTATTGAAGAAGATGATACTGTTTTTTCCGTTGCAGGCCGAATGATGGCTATTAATCGTTTTGGAAAGGCATCTTTTATCAGGTTCAGGGATAGAACAGGACAGTTCCAGGCATATATCAGAAAAGACAAGATAGGTGACAGGGCTTACGACATCTTTAAAAAGCTGGATATTGGTGATTTTGTGGGCTTAAAAGGAGGAGTTTTCAAAACCAGAACCGGAGAGTGGACACTTGTGGCTGATGATCTGAAGCTTATCACAAAAGCAATAAGGCCTCTTCCGGAAAAATTTCACGGACTTAAAGATCCTGAAAAGCGTTATCGCCGGCGTTATATTGATTTAATTATGAATTCGAATGTGCGTGAAATATTTATAAAAAGAAGCCGGATAATTCAGGCTATACGTACATTTTTTCTTGATAGAGATTTTCTGGAAGTAGAAACTCCTATGATGCAGCCTATCCCGGGTGGGGCAGAGGCTACACCATTTATAACTCACCACAATGCACTTGATATGGATCTTTTTTTGCGCATTGCCCCTGAGCTGTATTTAAAACGACTTGTTGTAGGTGGTTTTGAAAGAGTTTTCGAGATAAACAGAAATTTCAGGAATGAAGGGATTTCAACGAGGCATAATCCTGAATTTACAATGCTGGAGTTCTATCAGGCATATGCAACCCACGATGAGCTTATGAATCTGACGGAAGAAATGTTTGGTTACATGGCCAGTGAGGTTACAGGATCCACAAAGATATCATACCAGGACAATACCATTGATCTGGGAGGTAAGTGGAACAGGATGACCCTTGCATCTGCTTTGGAGACAATTGGGGGTGTAGAGCCCGGTCTTTTAAAAGATAAAGAAAAACTCCTTGAATTTGCCTCTTCAAAGTCAATCAAAATTACAAAAACCAGGTATATCGGAAAAATAATAGCAAAGCTGTTCGATGTTCTGGTTGAACCAAAATTAATACAGCCGACATTCATAACAGGATATCCTGTAGAGATTTCTCCTCTTTCCAGAAAAAACGGAAATGATAGCGAACTTACAGACAGATTTGAACTTTT
>JAJSZO010000119.1:1218-6475 GCA_030262795.1 Deltaproteobacteria bacterium
CTTCTGCGAACAAAGTTATAAAAAATCTTGACACGGTTTCTTTGAAAAATCTTATTGAAACAGATCAAAAAGAAAGTACATCCATTGCCATGCCTTCTATAATTTTAGGCAAAGAACTTGCTAAAAATTTAGGAGTAATACAGGGCGATCCTGTATACCTGATATCACCGATGGGAATGATTTCTCCCATAGGGCACATACCGACGATGAAACGGTTTAAAGTGGCAGGCTTGTTCGAGTCAGGCATGTATGAATATGACAGAACGCTGGCTTACATACACATAAAAGACGCTCAGAAAATTTTGCGCCTCGGAGATTCCGTAAATGGAATTGAAGTCCGTGTCAACGATATTTACAATGCCCGAAATATTGCGGGCAGTATAGTCAAAAAACTTGGCTTCCAGTACTGGGCAAGGGACTGGATGCAGATGAATCAGAACCTGTTTTCAGCGCTCAAGCTGGAAAAAACGGTTATGTTTATCATTCTGGCGCTTATTGTTCTTGTTGCGGCCTTTAACATCGCCAGTATGCTCATCATGATGGTTATGGAAAAGACCAAGGACATTGCTATCTTAAAAGCCATGGGCGCTACAGATAAAAGTATCAGAAAAATTTTTGTCCTTAAAGGTACAGTGATAGGATCTATAGGAATCATTTTTGGAGTTTGCATGGGATTTCTTCTGTGTACGGTGTTAAAGTATTACCAGTTTATCGAACTTCCAGGCGATGTGTACTACATTACAACTCTTCCCGTAAAACTCGAACTCTTAGATGTCGTTACGATAGCCTCTGCAGCAATGGCAATCAGTTTTCTATCGACACTCTATCCCGCAAGACAGGCATCCAAACTTGATCCTGTTGAGGCACTCCGTTATGGTTAACAATGATTCTGTTTCAAATTATTTAATAGCTGCGAAAGGCATCTGTAAGGGTTTTAATAACACTGGCAATGGTAGTATCAATATCCTGATGGATTTAAATTTTAATCTGAATATCGGTGAAACAATAGCTGTCGTTGGTGCATCCGGAATTGGAAAGTCGACTCTTCTACATATACTCGGAACTCTTGATCGTCCTGACAGCGGAAATCTTTTTTTTAAAGGAGATGATATTTTTCTTTTTAACAATAATAAATTAGCCCAATTTCGCAACAAATTTGTCGGCTTTGTTTTCCAGTTTCATCATCTTCTTCCGGAGTTCAGCGCTATTGAAAATACAATGATGCCCGCACTTATCAAAGGCCTGAGCAAAGATAGTTCCAGAGAAGCCGCAGAAAAAATACTGGTAAGGGTCGGATTAAAAGACAGGCTTTTTTACAGGGCAGGAAAACTGTCCGGAGGCGAACAGCAGAGAGTTGCTCTGGCAAGGGCATTAATCCTCAGACCCGCTGTTCTCCTTGCCGATGAGCCTACGGGTAATCTTGACAAAAAAAACAGCGAACAGGTTCACGAACTTTTTTTGGAGCTGAATCAGGAATTTCGGATGGCATTGGTTGTGATAACACACAACCTGGAGCTTGCATCACGCATGTCGCAGAGTCTGACAATTATTGATGGAAAACTTGTAAAAACGAGATAACTATTGTGTATATGCAAAAATATTTAAAACTACTCATAATAGCAATTATTTTACTTCTTCCGGTCGGGGTATATTCTCTGGAAACAGTTCGAGTCTTAGTCCTGCCTTTTGAAATCCACGCACAAAAAGAGCTTAAACCAAAAGTTCCCATAGCAGAAAAAGTTTCAAAGTCCGAACCTTCTCAGTATTATATACTGACATCAAACATGAATCTGCGTGAAGAAAGCAATACAAATAGCAGAATTAAATCGTTGATGAAAAAAGGTGAAAAATTTCAAATCATAGATAAACCTGAACACGAACCAGAACATGAACCAGAACGTGGTAAATTAACCTATTGGTATTATATAAAAACCAAAGCAGGTTTAACTGGATGGTTCTGTGGAATTTATAACGGAAAAGCCAAGTTTAAAAAAGTTAGGTTTAAAAAAAAGGTTGAAGAAACTCCTTCTATAGGAACTGAAATCCGGGAAGTATTAAAAAACCATTTTAAACAAAATGGCGTTATTGTAATAGAAACCGATAGCATCCCTGATTTCGCATGGGAAAATCAGCCCAAAAGCGTATCCGGAATCAGGAATCTCGGTATTAAGACCGGAGCTGATTATGTTGTTTGGGGAAGCCTGACCTGTCTGGGACAAAAATTCAGCTTAGACGCAAAAATTATAGAATCTTTTAATAGCAAGCCGTCAGACATTTTATTTGTTGAAGGTGAACGCATAGAAAATTTGTTCAAAAGCGTAAAAAAACTCGCCGAAAATCTTGTACTAAGGGTTTCCAGGAAGAAAAAAATTATAGAAGTACTTGTTGAAGGGAATAAACGTATAGAAACCGATGCCATAAAAAAATATATAAAAACAAAGCAGGGCGACATCTTCAATGCCAAAAAGATTTCAGAGGACTTAAAATCTGTCTATTCAATGGGTTATTTTGAGAATATAATAATTGAATCTGATGATAAACCTGAAGGAAAAATAATTATATTCAAAATCAAAGAAAAACCTACTATTATGGTAATCAACATTAAAGGCAATAAAGTTTATGAAGATGAAGAAATTAAGGAGCATTTAAACATCAGTACCGGCTCAATTTTAAATATATTTAAGATAAACAGCAATATAAAACGGATAGAAGAACTGTACAAGGAAAAGAACTATCATAATGTTAAAGTAAATTACGAGCTAAAGCAACTTGAACATAATCAGGCTGACCTGGAATTTATTATTGAGGAAGGCGAAAAAGTTCAAATAAAAATAATAAAAGTTGAAGGTAATAATGCATTTGACAGCGACAAACTTAAAGACCTGATGAGCACGTCGGAAAATGGTTTTTTTTCGTGGCTGACTTCATCCGGAGAACTTAATATAGAAGACCTTAATCAAGATGCTGCCAGGCTTTCGGCTTTTTATCATAACAACGGATACATCCAGGCCAGGATTGGAGAACCTCAAATCGAATATAAGGACAAGTGGATATATATCACAATAAAAATAGATGAAGGACCACGATTTAAGGTTGGAAAGGTTGATATCGAAGGAGACCTGGTTCTATCAAAAGAGGAATTGATCAGGAAACTTAAGATAAACAAAGAAGAGTTTTTCAACCGTGAAGTTGTGCGAAATGATGTACTCGCCCTCACAGACATATGCTCTGATGAAGGATATGCGTACGCTGAAATACTCCCGCGTATTGACAAAGATTTTGATCTACTTACAGTAAGCATCAGTTATGTTATTAAAAAAGGCAGGCAGGTATATTTTGAAAAAATTATTATCGCCGGCAACACAAAAACAAGGGATAAGGTCATACGCCGCGAGCTTAAGGTTTATGAGCAGGAACTTTTCAGCGGACGTCGATTAAAAAGAGGAATGCGCAATCTCTACCGGCTTGACTTTTTCGAGGATATTAAGGTTAATACAATAAAGGGAAGCGCAGATGACAGGATGATATTGAAAATTGATGTTTCTGAAAAGCCGACCGGCACTTTTAGTTTTGGAGGTGGTTACAGCAGTGTTGAAAACTTGTTTATCATGGCATCCATATCCCAGAAAAATCTTTTCGGACGGGGCCAGATTCTAAATCTGAAAGGAGAAATTGGAGGAAGAACAAACAGGTACACCTTAAGTTTTACAGAACCATGGCTTTTTGATATTCCATTATCGGCAGGTTTCGATCTTTACAACTGGGATAGAGATTACACTTCATACGATAAAAACAGTAAAGGCGGCGGTGTTAGGTTAGGGTATCCGGTCTTTGATTTTACAAGGCTCTATTTATCCTATAAGTATGAACTAAGTGATATTACCAATATTGAAGATGGGGTCTCAGAAAGTATTTTTGAAATGCAAGGCGAAAATGTTTTAAGCAGTATATCCACTATACTACGTTATGATTCAAGAGACAGAGTTTTCAATCCCTCGGAAGGCCAGAATCACAGTATAAGCTTGGAATATGCGGGTATCGGTGGTGATATCGGCTTTACAAAATGCCTGGTGGAAACAGGCTGGTATATACCTTTGTTCTGGAAAACAGTTGGCTTTCTGCATGCTAAAACAGGCTATGTCAGAGAAACTTCCGGGAAAAAACTTCCGGATTACGAACGCTTCTATCTTGGCGGCATGAATTCAATGCGCGGATTTGACTGGCAGGATATTCATGCTACAGATGCATACGGCGCTGACATCGGAGGAGAAAAATACATACAGTTTAACATCGAATTTATATTTCCTTTAATCGAAAAAGCAGGAATCGTGGGTGTTATATTTTATGACACCGGCAACGTATATGGCTCTGATGAAAGCATAAAACTGGGTAATTTACGAGAAAGCGCTGGTTTCGGCTTTAGATGGTATTCTCCCATAGGTCCTATCCGCCTTGAAAACGGATACATACTGGATCCTGAAGAGGGAGAGGATACAGGCGGTCGCTGGGATTTTACGATGGGAGCTGCGTTTTAATTGATAGTTATGAACAAAGACAGGTTCGGTTAGGAATTAATGCGTGATGGTATATCAAAAGTTGTCAATGGGTTATAACTTTAAAATCTTTGCGGCTTTGCGCCTTTGCGTGAGACAATAAATTTATTAATAGGAGGATAAAATGAAAACCGTAAAAATAGCTTTTTCTGCTGCAATCTTATTTTTGTTTTCACTTACTGTTTCATATGGTGCAGATGTTGCCAAGATTGGAGTAGTTGATTTTAAGAGAATTTTTGAGGTATCAAGCTCCGGCAAATCCGCACAGGCGGAAATAAAAAGCCAGGGCGAAAAAATGGAGACGGAACTCAAGAAAAAAGGAAGTGAATTAGAAAAATTAAAAAAGAAAATTGATCGCGAAGCCCTGGTTATGAGCAGGGAAATTCTCGAAGAAAAAGAACGTGAATTCAGAATTCAGATTAATGATTTAAAATCTCTTGAAAAAAAATATAAGGCCGAATTTCAGGTATTAAACAACAGGCTTGTTAATCGTATAAAAAAAGATCTCTTTGAACTTATTGAGGAAATTGGGAAAAAGGAAGGTTACCTTCTTATTATTGAGAAGCAGGAAGCCGGCATTCTGTATTCACCTGATGCAATAGACCTAACAGATAAACTGATTATACAATTCAACGAGAAGGTTGCACAGTAAACCAAAAAAGTAGGGGCACGATGCTTCGTGCCCCTATTGTAGGGGCACTGTA
>JAJSZO010000119.1:6575-7697 GCA_030262795.1 Deltaproteobacteria bacterium
GGGCACGATGCTTCGTGCCCCTATTGTAGGGGCACTGTAAGGGCACGATGCTTCGTGCCCCTACTTGTGACCTGTTTTGCAACATGCCGAATATATTATGAAAATATCCCTTACAAAAATAGCCGAAGTTGTTGGAGGAAGATTTAAGGGTGATTCTGAAAAAATTATTACCGGCATAGCTCCCTTTAATAAGGCATCTTCCGCCCATATAACATTCGCTGATAATAAAAAACTATTAAAAAAAATAAACGAAACAAATGCAGGAGCTGTTATTGTTCCGTCAGGCTTTGAGGAATCTTCAAAGCATATAGTAATAGTTGATAATCCTCGTGTTGCTTTTGCAAAACTAATAAACCTGTTCCATCCACCTGCCAGACCGGACTATTCTAATAGTATTGATGGAATATGTTCAAATGCCCATATCGGCAACAATTTTGTATGCGGAAAAAATGTTTCTATAGCTCCTTTTGTTGTGATCGGCAATAATGTTGTGCTTGGAAAAAATGTTATCCTGCATCCTAACGTAGTTATTGGAGATGATGTAGTTATTGGAGATGATGTATTAATATACCCGAATGTAACTATACTTGAAAGATGCAGAATCGGTAACAGAGTTACGATTCATGCAGGGTCTGTAATAGGAAGCGATGGTTATGGTTTTGCTCCTGATGGGGATAAATATTATAAAATTCCACAAACAGGTATCGTTCAAATTGATGATGATGTTGAAATTGGAGCATGCAATACAATCGACAGGGCAACTTTTGGCAAGACCTGGATTCGCAGGGGCGTTAAGACAGATAATCTCGTGCAGATTGCCCACAATGTTACTGTAGGTGAGAATACTTTGCTCGTAGCACAGGTCGCAATTGCAGGAAGCGTAATCATAGGCAAACATGTAACAATTGCAGGACAAGCTGGGATAGCAGGACACATAATTATTGGTGACAATGCAACTGTCGGGCCCAAGGCCGGTGTAGCAAAATCTGTACCGGACAATCAAGTTGTGTCCGGAATACCTGAAATGCCACACAGATTATGGCTGAGAGTACAGAGGATTCTACCCATGCTTCCCGAACTTAGCAAAAGAGTATCTAAAATTGAAAAAAAATTAAATGAGAT
>JAJSZO010000120.1 GCA_030262795.1 Deltaproteobacteria bacterium
GATTTTTTGGGATTTGAGATGTTCTTGTCAAGAGATGTATATACACTGACCAGTTTTTCAATAGTATATGTATTATTTTCCACGGCATCTATATTTATTTCTTCGGTTATGCCAGCTTTTTGCTGCAAAATATTTTTACTGACTGACATCGGTTTTTTGTTCTTATATACATTTGTCCTTGAGCCCATAACGACCTGGTATTTTGAACGAATGGTTTGAACGTGCAGGAAAATCGAACCCTCTGCCTTCCCACAGGATACGCCTGAAAGATGTTTTGAATGCAGTTCGCGGTAGCGGGCAACGCCGTCATTGATAATATTTCCGTCAATAGAGGATCGTATGGTAATCGTGTCTGAATAGTTGACAGGTGTGATATCATATTCTACGGCGCAAAGATGTGGAATTGCCATACTTGCAAGCCTTTTGCTGTGAATTCTTGTAATTCTGCCAAGTCCGTCTTTGCATACTATAGATCTTTCCATTATACCCTCTTTCATATTGAGAGAGTGGGTGTAACTTATGAGTTCCATTTTTAAAGGACTGATAAAGCTTCCGCTCCCGACCGCAAATTCAATTAAAAGCCAGTTCGGGCAATTTACAAAGTCGTTGTTGTATATATTTCTGCCCTGAATCTTTGTGGCCGGTTTGTTGTATATCCCTGCGATATATGTTCCCGGATAGTGGGTTTCAGAAGCTTTTTCTCCTTCAAAGCAGCCCCTTGTGCCAAGATAGCCATTCCCGATCGTTGTGAGCGTCTCTCTTAACTTTTCATCTTCAGGGTCAAAACCGTTATAAGTAAGGTTCCAGCCATCCTCCTCAATTGAGCGTTCAAACCAGTCTTTTATATCTTTGATACTTATTTCAGAAAGATCATGGATTACAATGTCTGCACCGCTTCGTTTAAGCGTCTCGCCTGCATTGTTTCGGTCTATTCCCAGTGTCAGTCCGAAATTTCCTTTTCTGCCTGCCTCAACTCCGGAAACTGCGTCTTCAACAACCATGCACTCTCCTGGCATCAGGCCAAGGTTTTTTGAAGCTGTAACAAATATGTCCGGATCGGGTTTCCCTTTCAGATTAAGCTGTTGTGATACCTCACCATCAACTCGTGTTTCAAAAAGGTCTTCAAAACCTGCAAGTTGTAAAATCAACTTGCAGTTACGGCTGGAAGATGCGACTCCTACTTTAATGCCTTTTTTCTTCAGGTCTTTAATAAATTTTATTGATGTTTCGAACACATCGGGGCCTTCACGGCGTAAAATATTTTGAAAGTCAATGTTTTTTCTGTTTCCCATTCCGCAAATGGTTTCCTTGTCTGGAGGATCGCTATATTCTCCGAATGGGAATTCAATACCCCTCAATTTTAAAAAACTTTTTACTCCTTCCATTCTCGGCTTGCCGTCAACATATTGCAGGTAGTCATTTTCCGGATCAAAAGGGATAAAAGGTTTATTTTCTCTTTTGGCGATTTTTTTTAAAAAAACGTTAAACATGCTTTCCCAGGCAAGCGCATGCACACGAGCTGTTCCTGTTACTACTCCGTCAAGATCAAAAATTGCACCTTTGAATTTGGTTGAAGCCATTTTTTACCTCTTTTTAGCTTGTAAAAACACAAATAACGCCCCCAAAATCCTATATATAGACTTTCAGATAATTAATTTCACAAGGATAGAAGGAAAAAGACGTATGAGTTATATGTCGACGACTGATAACGCAATGAAATTATTTATCCGGAAGTCTATAGTAATCCTAGGATGGTGACGAGTATATCAGGTTCCGTCACGATTAAAGAATTTTTGCATGTATCTTTTACCCTTGCTGCAAGCTCGCTATTTTTTGTAACAAAAACAGTCCATGTATCAGGCGTTTTTTCTATAGCAGCTTCTATTAACAAAACATCGGAAGATGTATCTCCGCAAATAAGATGCGGTCCTTGTTTCATATTTAGTTTTAATGCATCATCAAGATATCTTACAGCATCTGCCTTGTCAAAATCTTTGGCTCCCGACAACGAGTCTTCAATTGTAAGTATTATCTCAATATCAAGACCGGTATCTTCAATTCTAAAATTGTCCTGTTCAGGATCTATTTCTTGCACAATCTGCCTGATTTTTTCTAAAAATTCTTCTGATTCAGGTTCAGATATCGACTTTCGGATATTCTGGCGAGCAATGGTTGTCTGGCCGAATTTAAACTGAAGGCCTGATCCGATCATAGAAAATTTTTCAAAGGCAGGCTCTTTTACAAGATTGAAAAGTCGTTTATTCAGGTTGTCTAAAAGCCGTTGCTTTTTTTCTTCAACAGGATAAGTCTTTCGTTTTCCGCTAAGATCAATACATTCCCTTCCCTTTGAAGCTGCATAAATGAAAGTCTTGTCCGGGTTTATGCAGACATCAAGAATACCCGGGCCACTTAGCGGGGCTGAAGTTATGATTATGGACTTTATGGCTTTTTTCCTGGCAAAACGGGTAAGAAAAACGGAATTGTAAACAGCTTGAACAGAAGAACAGTATCTGCCGCAATAGTTGTTTATTGTCCCGTCACGGTCGGTAATGAAGCAGTTAAATTTCAAACCTTGTAATTTTCTTACACCTTCCTCCACCTGCTTTCTGAATCCCTCATGAAGTTTTTCAAGATACTCAATAAACTCCTTTTCAGTATTTTCCAGAAAGAAAATATCTTTTTCAAGTTCCGAGATTTCATAAATCAACCTGGCACTTATTTTCTTTGAGTCGTCCAAATACAGTAGCTTTAACCCATCTTCAGAACTGATCTCTTCAAGCGAGAAGAAAGCGTTTTTCAGCGATTCGATCAGGTCGCAGTCAATGGAAAAATCTGCAAATATGTTTTCAACCAATTTATAACGCAGATCCCGGGTCATAGCCATCAGGTTGTAAAACTGTTTGAGTGTATGAATTTCTTGCTTTTTAATAAAAGTATGGCTCATTTTTGATCAACTTCCTTTAAAATTTTTGATAAATAGGTGGGACGAAACTTGAGGTATGAGTTTAAAATTAATATATCATCTATATGGAATGATTTAAAGAGTTAAATTCGGTTCCGTCCCAACAAAAGAACCAAAAGTCCCACAGCTTTTTGGGAAAGGAGCGTATTATCAGTGTGTTAGAGAAATTTAAACCTGTCAAAATTTTGGCCGAGAAGCAGCTAAAAATTGGGGGGGCGGAAATTGAGCTAACCGGTTGAGTGAGAATGTTAATGTTATCGAAATTCCTATAGAACATCTAATCTCGCCAATCTTGGTATACATTCACATTTATTACCTTCCTAATACCTTGTCAACTTAGAATCTTAAGGGCGTCCCGCTATCACGTTCCGAAAGCGTGCAGGCAAGTTTTTGGGAGCTTTATCTATCTGAATTTTTATGCTATAAAAATATTATAATGAAAATTCGCATAAAGAGAGTAAAATCGGGCCTGATTGCAGCGATACTTTGCGGTTTGCTTTTTATGTTTTTTTTAGGTATCCGCCTTGATTTTTTTCAGAAAGAGACTCATTATATCCCTTCTCCTTTGGATGCCAAAAATATATCTGAAAAAGCCGTAAAAATATCTGAAAATGAAAGATGGATGAATATCTTCCATCAAAACAGGAAGATAGGATATGCTTACCGCTCCTTTAAGCCGGAAAACAACGGATATTGCATCTCCGAATCTGTTTACATGCGGATCAATACTCTTGGCACAATAGAGGATATTTATATTCAGACTAATGGAAAACTCCGTTCTGATCTCACCTTGGCCTCATTTGCTTTTGATTTACGGTCCAACATCTTCCATTTTAAGTGTCGCGGAAAGGTCGAAGGTGAGATACTTACTGTTTTTATTGGCGAACAAAAGTCGGAAATTCCAATAGGAAAAGAACTTTATCTGGCTGACGTGGTTATGGACGCAGCATTGATTTCAGGCATGGAACCTGATAAGACCGAAATATTTCTTGTTTTTGATCCGATTATCATGGGACAGAGGCCTGTCCATGTCACCATGGTAGGCCGCGAGACCCTGAACATCATGGGGCGCAGACAAAATACAAAGAAAGTCTCTATTGATTTTATGGGAGCTTCCCATACAGCTTGGATAGGAGAAGATGGAAGCGTTGTCCAGGAAGAGGGTTTTATGGGAATAAAACTCAAAAGGGTTTCCGGAAATGAGGCGTTAAGTGATCTGCCGGTAGTTCCGAGCCAGGATCTTACGGAAATGGCTTCTGTTGCTTCCAATGTGCCTATAGACCGGCCAGATGAACTTACAATGCTTTGTTTGAAAATGACCGGCATTAAAGAGAACCTCTTTTTAGACGGTGGAAGACAGACTTTTGAAAATGGGATATTGACTATCCGTAAGGAGTACATTCCTGAACCGTCAGATATCTATGCAGGCGATAAAGAAAGTTTAATAAAGAGCTACTTGCAAAAGCCTACTCCATTCATCCAGCACGACCATCCGAAAATACGAAAAAAAGTATCTGAACTCATATCTACAGATAATCCCCTGCCGGCCAAAGCCCGAAAACTTATTGCCTGGATTTATCAAAATATTGAAAAGCGTCCTGTCCTGTCGATTCCCAATGCGCTGGAGACGCTGGAAAACCGTATGGGAGACTGTAACGAACATGCTGTTCTTCTGGCGGCCATGGCCAGAGCTGCCGGTATTCCTGCTCAGATAGAAGCCGGACTCGTATATGCGAAGGGACGGTTTTACTATCATGCCTGGAATGTTCTTTATCTTGGCAAGTGGATTACCGCCGATTCCCTCATGGGTCAGATTCCCGCGGATGTAACGCATATCCGTCTTATACGCGGAGAGCCCGACCGCCAGATCGATTTAATTGGAGTGATAGGAAAGGTAAAACTTGAAATTTTGGAGCAGTCAAGATGATCCAATTAAACAACCTGTCAAAACAATATGGAAAGTTAAAAGCCGTAACTCGGTTGAATCTTTCTGTATCTTCAGGAGAGATATTCGGATTTATCGGTCCAAACGGCGCGGGGAAAACCACCACCATACATATGATGGCTGGTCTGCTGGAACCAACAGAAGGTTCTGTAATCATAGATGGAATAGATATGGCAGTTCAGCCGGAAAAGGCCAAAAAGAAAATAGGACTGATACCGGACAGGCCGTTTTTGTATGAGAAGCTTACGGGCATGGAGTTTTTAAGGTTTACAGCAGATCTTTACAATATTAAGCAGGAATCCTTTTGGGAAAAGGCGGAAAACTTGTTGAATATGTTTTCCATTTTTGGCCACGCTCATGAGTTGATCGAATCCTATTCTCACGGCATGAAACAGCGTCTCATCATGTCAGCGGTTCTTTTACACGATCCACCCTTAATCATCGTGGATGAACCAATGGTGGGGCTTGATCCAAGAGGCGCCAAAATGGTCAGAAATCTTTTTTGCAGCCTTGCTGAAAAAGGAACCACTATTTTCATGTCTACCCACACACTGCGATTGGCCGAAGACGTATGCAGCCGCATCGGCATTATCAACAACGGCGCGTTGATCGCGACAGGAACCATCACTGATTTAAAACATGCAGCGCATGTAGGAGAAGCGGATCTGGAAGAGGTTTTTTTCAAGTTGACAGAGGTGGAGGCTTAAAGCTCAAAGGTGGAAGGTGGAAGTAATCACTCTCTTGAAACCCCGTTTCTGGTCTTTTAAAAACGTCGGTTTCTTAAAAAAGGTAAATGCCGGGTTTTTTCTGTTTGCCGGAATCGGTCTGATTTTCTGGGGAGGTATTTTTGCCGTATCATATCGGATTCTAATCTATTTCCAGCAGGTTGAGGATATTGGCGATATTCTTGCCTACAAACTCCTTTCCATGGTTTTGCTTACATTTTTTTCTCTTTTGATTTTTAGTTCTATACTTACTTTATTGTCTAAGTTATATTTAAGCAAAGACTTGGCCCTGGTTCATTCCATGCCTGTTTGCAGGGAGAAGATTTTTCTTGCCCGGTGGATCGAAAGCTCTCTGGACAGTTCATGGATGGTTATAGTTTACGCTGTCCCTGTTTTTGTTGCCTATGGCATAGTATATGATGCAGGGCTTTTTTTCTATGCAGATATGGTTCTTGTTCTTGCTCTTCTGTGTATTATAGCATCCGCTTTAAGCTCTCTTGTTATTTTGCCGGCTGTTTTTGTTCTTCCGGCGAGTCGAATCCGAAGCATTTTTGTATTTTTAGGCCTCGCTGTTTTAATAATCCTCTATATAACCTTTCGCCTTTTGAGACCGGAACGTCTGGTAAATCCTGAAAGCTTTTCATCGCTTCTTGTTTATCTGCAGGATTTAGGCGCTCCGGCCTCTCCGCTGCTTCCAAGCACCTGGGCCTTTGACAGTTTAAAGGCCGCTCTTTCAGGAGATATAAAAAGTGCTCTCTTTCATGTAGCCCTGTCGTTGAGCTGCGCTGCATTCCTGATTTTCGTAAATCTCCTGGTAGCCAACGCTGTCTATTTCAAAGGATTTTCCAAAACTCAGACATCAATCTCCAGGCTTTTCCAAAGCCGAAGCAAAGGCCTTGACCGGTTATTTTCTTTTTTGTCCGGCCCGGCGCGAGCTTTTGTCGTAAAAGAGATAAAGACCTTTTGGAGAGATCAGACCCAGTGGTCGCAAATTTTTCTCATAGCAGCGCTTATCATTATTTATGTTTATAATTTTTCAGTCCTTCCGCTTGACAAATCTCCTATAAAAACAGTCTATCTCCAAAATCTGTTTTCCTTTCTGAACATGGCTCTGGCAGCCTTTGTTCTTACAGCAGTAACAGCCCGTTTTAGCTTTCCTTCGGTCAGCATGGAGGGAAGCTCCTTCTGGATTGTCCGGTCGAGCCCCATTTCCATCCGAGCTTTTTTGTGGATCAAGTTCTTTATCTATCTTTTTCCGTTTTTACTCCTTTCCGAAATTCTGATTGTAGTCACCAACCTGCTTTTGGACGTCTCTCCTTTCATGATGCACCTTTCCGCGATTACAATCTTTTTTCTGACACCAGGAGTAGTAGCAATGGGAATCGGTCTGGGGGCAGCCTATCCTGATTTTGCCTCGGAAAATCCAGCCCAGTCCGTAACCAGCTTTGGCGGGCTCGTTTTCATGATTATGTCTGCTATCTATATCGGAGTCGTGACTATTCTTGAAGCAGGACCGGTCTATATGATCTTTATGGCAGGGTTGCGAGGATACAACCTGTCTTGTTTTCAGTGGATTTGGGTGATCGGATCTTTTTCTACGGCTTTTGCGCTAAGCATGCTGGCAATAATTTTGCCGATGAGGTTTGGAGAGAAAAGATTAAGTTTCAAAACAAAAGCAATTTTTTTTTAAAACCGCCATTCTGACGGTTACCTGTAACAGGCTCTCTATAGACTTTCAGATAATTAATTTCACAAGGCCAGAAGGAGGAAGGCGTATTAGTTATACGTCGACGACTGATAACGCACGCAAATTGCAACATATGATTGCATGGCGCAATACGTGTTTTCAAAGTTTAGAGTGCCATCAACACCCTGTCATAACCGACTATATAGTATCCGCTGAATTTCTATTTTAAGAGGCAAACTGATTGTTTTCCATACCTTCATATGCCATTAATAATTTATTAGTTCAAGGTTTTTCAAACAGACTGAAGGTG
>JAJSZO010000121.1:0-3716 GCA_030262795.1 Deltaproteobacteria bacterium
TGGTTATGGTTATTAAATTAACCATAATACCATGAGGATCATTGCTCAGGGTGGTCAAATTTGGGTTAGCACAAGCTATGTTTGCTGGTCAATTTTAGGTTAGCACAACCACATTTTATCAGGTATGTAACAAACGCCTCGGCAGAGGCGCTTTTATTTCCCCGTCCCTGTCGGTTCGGTAAAACGCTGGATTTGAGTATGCTTCGTTATTTTTTTGAAAAAAGCAAAGAAGACCGAAGCAGACTGTTTGATGGATTAATTATTCGTAATGACAAGGTGTTTTCCGAGTATCAGGGAAGGTATCCTGTTATCTATCTGACCTTTAAGGATCTGAAAGAATCTTCCTGGAAATCAATGTTTCGTGGCATGACAAATCTTTTGCGTAGGGAAGGAGTTGTGGATGGATAGCTCTGTGAAATTAAATCTATAGCATTCAACCGGCAGCAGCTTCTTTTGCTATAGTGTCGTATACGATTCTTATTGGAATGTTTTTTTCAAGAGCGATCTTTTTGCAAACCTCATACTCCGGTACAATTCTGAAACTTCCGTCAGGCTGTTGAATTTCCTTTGCCTCTATTATTCCGTAGGTGGTTTTTACATTGATCTGTTTACGGACAAGCTTGGCTCTTTGGACATCATAATATCTTACGCCTAATGATGTTGTTTCAGATAAAATACGATTTATTATACTTTTTTTCCTGTTTTCCATACACAAAACCTGTACCATCGTGCCCGGTCTGTTTTTTTTCATAAACACAGGAATCAGGTAAACATCTATAGCTCCTTCTTCAAACAGACGTTCCATCAAGAAACCAAAAAATTCCGGATTCATATCATCAATACATGTTTCAACTATTGAAATCCGGTCTTTTTGATAGTCAGACATATGATTTGCCGGTGTCCCGATAATAATCCGCAAAAGATTCGGTATTGTTTTAAGGTTGCGTTTCCCTGCACCATAGCCTGTCTTTTTAACTATCATATCCGGAATATTTTCAAACGAATCGGCAAGAGAGGTAATAATTGCAGCTCCAGTTGGGGTGACGAGTTCATGCGGAATTTCCGTCCCATAAACAGGAACTCCCTTCAGGATTGAAATAGTTGCAGGAGCAGGAACGGGTAATGTTCCGTGTTGGCAGGAGACAAAACCCGTGCCGAGAGGAATTCTTGAGGCAATTACTTTTTTAATGCTTAGATATTCCAGGCAGAGAGCCGTGCCTGCAATATCTACAATAGCATCAATGCCACCTGTTTCATGAAAATGAACTTTTTCCTTTGGCTGTCCGTGTATTTCAGATTCAGCGGTTGCAAGTCTTTCAAAAATTTCAAGGCTTTTTTGCTTTACTTTTTGAGACAGAGGACTATTTTGGACAAGATCTTTAATTTCAGAATAATGCCTGGATTTTAAATTATCTTTTGTAAGGACATTAACACTTTGGGCTTTAATACCGTTGCGGAAAATTGATTCAACAGATATATCAAAATCTTTTAATGGGAGTTTTTCAAGAGAATCCTTCAGCCAGCTTAAAGGAACTCCAATGTCAATAAAAGCTCCCAGCGTCATATCGCCGCTTATACCGCAAAAACAATCAAAATAGGCAAGCATATTCAGACCTTGTTAAATGGTTAAGTGGTTGGTATGATAACATATTAATTCTGTTCTAAAATTTAGCAGTTGATCGGTCAGGGCTTAGGATTATTTATTAATATTTGTTGAAAAAAAAGGCAATATATTATATGCCAGTAATTCTCATTATGGAATTTTGTAGATTATGTGAAGAATTTGCCTAAATTTGTTGGGTTTCGCTATACTCAACCCAACCTACACCATGATTAATTCCCAAAATTAGAATTGCTGATTATATGCTTAATATTATACGGAAGTGCACAGTTCACTGGTGGGACTCCCGGACTTCAAATCCGGTGTGGGGCGCTAAAACCGTCCCGGGTGGGTTCGATTCCCATGCACTTCCGCCATCCAATTTATTGAGATCAATATCAAACAAGCTTCAGCCATTACAAAATTCATTTGTTTTTTGCCATGTTATTCCAAAGGGAAGGGATGTTTCCGATGCTTAACAAACCGAGCTACGAAGAACTCGAACAAAGAATAAAAGAACTGGAGAAAGGACACGTTAGTCGCAAGAAAGCTGAAAAGATATTAAAAAACTTTGACGAACAAGTAAATGGTGTTGTTGAAGATATAAGAGACATTACTAAAAGCAAGCGGGCAGAGGAGGCTTTGCGGCAGAGCGAGGCAAGATACCGCGAGCTTGTCCAGAATGCAAATAGCATGATTGTCAGGATAGATGCCGAGGGTAAAGTCATTTTTTTCAACGAGTTTGCTCAGAGCTTTTTTGGCTACACAGAGGATGAGATTATCGGTAAAAACGTAATAGGCACTATAGTGCCGGAAAAAGATAGATCCGGTAGTGATCTTGCAGCAATGATTAAGAATATAGGACTTAATCCTGCAAAATATGTTACAAATGAGAATGAGAACATGTGTAAAAACGGTGAGCGCGTCTGGGTTTCATGGACTAATAAAGCAATTAGAGATAAAAATAAAAATGTGGTTGAAATCCTGTGCATTGGTAATGATGTTACTGAACGTAAACAGCTTGAAAAACAGCTTCATCACGCGTTAAAAATGGAATCCATAGGGACCCTGGCCGGAGGGATAGCACATGATTTCAACAACCTGCTTATGTCCATACTTGGCAATGCTTCCTTAATGATATTGAATACCGATCCTGGTTCTCCGAATTATAAAAGGCTCAAAACTATTGAAAACCAGATTGAAAGAGGGTCCAAACTAACTTCACAGCTTCTTGGATATGCAAGAAAGGGAACATATGAACTCAAGCCTGTTGACCTTAACCATCTAATAAAAGATTTTTCTGAGATTTTCGGAAAAACCGGAAAAGATATTTCCATTAAACTGGAATTATCTCCTGATTTGCTGTTAATTGAGGCAGATAAAAATCAGGTTGAGCAGATTTTGCGGAATCTGTATGTCAATGCATCAGACGCTATGCCTGAGGGTGGCGATGTTATAATAAGGACATCTAATACAAACCACGTTGAAATGGGGACCAAGCTGTATATCCCGAAGACCGGCAAGTATGTTTTGTTGACCGTAACCGACACAGGCACAGGCATGGACAAAAAGACCCAGGAACGCATATTTGATCCGTTTTTTACCACAAAAGAGATGGGACGGGGTACTGGTTTTGGTCTGGCTTCTGTTTACGGCATCATAAATGGGCACAATGGATACATTGATGTTGAATCCGAGAAAGGAGAGGGGACAACTTTCAGTATCTATATGCCTGTATCAGAGAAAATTGTTAAAAATACTGCCAATCGTTCTGATATGGTAGTGAAGGCCGATATGGTCGTTAAGGGAACTGAAGCAGTTCTTTTGGTTGATGATGAAGAAATAGTGCTGGATGTTGGGAGAGCTTTGCTTGAAACTATGGGATACCGGGTTTTTTCGGCCAGAGATGGATATGAAGCCTTAGAAGTTTATAAAAAAAACAAGGAAAAAATAGACATTGTAATTTTAGACATGGTAATGCCCGGCATGAGTGGTGGTAAAGTTTATGATGAGTTAAAAAAGATTGATTCTGATATTAAAATACTGCTTTCAACCGGATACAGCTCAGATGGCCAGGCATCTGAGATATTACGGCGTGGATGCAACGGGTTTATCC
>JAJSZO010000121.1:3816-7621 GCA_030262795.1 Deltaproteobacteria bacterium
ATTCATTCGGGAAATTTTTAATTATAAAATATCTGCGTGATATTTTTGCAGGGATTTGACGTTAGACTGTCCTTTCCTTCGAGCAGCAATTCCCTTTGCAGCAGCAAAAGCGGCGGCTATTGTAGTAATATTCAGGATTTTATAATTAATAGCTGCTTTACGAATATAGGAACTGTCTGTCTTGCTCTGTTTTTCGCCAGGCGTATTTATTACGAGCTGAATTTCTTTGTTTTTAATTGCATCAACAAGGTTGGGCCTGCCATATCCCAGTTTCGAAACAGGTTTTGAATCTATCCCGTGTTCTGTAAAGAATTGATATGTTCCTTTTGTTGCAAGTATGTTAAATCCAAGTTCCTTGAAGACCCTTGCGACTTCCAGTGAACCTGGCTTGTCCTTCTCCGCAATGGTAAACAGAACTGTTCCTTCAATTGGCAAAGATGACTGTGTTGCTTCCTGTGATTTGAAGAATGCCAGGCCAAAGGAATCCGCCAGCCCTAGAACTTCTCCTGTTGATCGCATTTCAGGGCCAAGAAGCGGATCTACTTCGGGGAACATGTTAAACGGAAAAACCGCTTCTTTTACTCCGAAATGTTTGATCTGTTTTTGTTTAAGACCGAGGTCTGATATTGTTTTGCCAAGCATTATCTGGGTGGAAAGCCTTGCCATAGAGATATTGCAGACTTTTGAAACTATCGGCACAGTACGTGATGCTCTCGGGTTTGCCTCCAGAATGTAAACTGTGTCATTGGCTATGGCATACTGGATATTCATAAGCCCGATGACATTTAACTCAATAGCGATTTTGCGTGTATATTCACAAATAGTTTCAATGTGTTTGTGAGGAATGCTGATTGGCGGAATTACGCAGGCGGAATCACCTGAATGCACACCTGCAAGCTCAATATGTTCCATAACAGCGGGAACAAATGCGTCAGTTCCGTCTGAAATTGCATCTGCTTCAGCTTCAATGGCATTTTCAAGGAACCTGTCAATTAAAACAGGCCGTTCCGGTGAAATATCTATGGCTGCTGTCATATAATGTTCAAGCATTTTTTCGTCCAGAACAACTTCCATACCACGTCCGCCCAGAACGTAAGATGGCCGAACTATGAGAGGATAGCCGATATTGTTTGCAATCTCCAAAGCTTCTTCAAATGAATGAGCCATGCCGGATTCGGGCTGGGGGATTCCAAGATTGCGCATCATTTTGCGGAACTGGTCACGATCTTCTGCAAGATTTATGGCTTCAGGAGATGTGCCGAGTATCTTTACGCCGGCTTTAGCGAGATCGGTTGCGATGTTCAGCGGTGTTTGCCCTCCATACTGGACAATGACGCCTTCAGGCTTCTCCTTTTCGTAAATACTTAATACGTCTTCTACTGTAATAGGTTCGAAATATAGTTTATCCGAAGTGTCGTAGTCTGTGGAGACTGTTTCAGGGTTGCAGTTGACCATTATGGATTCATATCCTGCATCTCGGATGGCAAAAGCCGTATGCACGCAGCAATAATCAAATTCAATTCCCTGGCCGATCCGGTTCGGTCCGCCGCCGAGAACCATAATTTTTTTGCGGTCGCTTACTTTTACTTTATCAGATGCATTATAGGTAGAGTAGTAATAAGCTGCATCTTTGACACCACTTACCGGAACAGGTTCCCATGCCTCGACTATATTCAATGAAATGCGTTTTTTACGGATATCCTTTTCAGGAATGTCAAGAAGACTGGCAAGATACTTATCTGCAAATCCATCTTTTTTAGCCTGCAAAAGCAGATCATCAGAAAGCATTCGGCCTTTGTGTTTTAGAATTTTATTTTCAAGTTCTACCAACTCTTTCATCTGTTTGATAAACCAGGCTTTTATATGAGTTGTTTCATAAAGAGTTTGGATATCCGCGCCTTTGCGCAACGCCTCGTACATGATGAAGTGTCGTTCACTCGTAGGAATATTCAGCATGTGCATTAATTCGTCCAATGATTTATTGTTAAAGTCTTTGGCAAATCCAAGTCCATATCGGTTAATTTCCAGCGAACGTACAGCTTTTTGAAAAGCTTCCTTATAATTTTTTCCTATGCTCATTACTTCGCCAACTGCGCGCATCTGGGTACCGAGCTTATCTTCCACGCCCGGAAATTTTTCAAAGGCCCACCGTGCAAATTTAACTACAACATAATCACCGGATGGAGTATATTTGTTTAAGGTTCCATCCCGCCAATAGGGAATTTCATCAAGAGTAATGCCCCCGGCCAGAAGCGCTGAAATAAAAGCGATCGGGAAGCCGGTTGCCTTTGAGGCCAGCGCTGACGAGCGAGAAGTTCTGGGATTGATTTCTATAACCACAACTTTTCCGGTTTTGGGATCATGTGCGAATTGAATATTGGTGCCTCCGATGACTTCTATTGCCTCAACAATATCATAGGAGTATTTTTGAAGACGTTTCTGAAGTTCAGGAGCGATTGTCATCATTGGCGCTGTACAGAATGAATCTCCTGTATGAACGCCCATTGCATCGACATTTTCTATGAAACATACTGTGATCATCTGATTTTTGGAATCACGGACAACTTCCAGTTCAAGCTCTTCCCAGCCCAGCACAGATTCTTCGACCAAAATCTGATTTGCCATACTAACAGCTATACCGCGAGCGGCTATTGTACGAAGTTCTTCAACATTGTAAACAAGACCGCCTCCTGTTCCTCCCATGGTATATGCCGGACGTATTACAACAGGGTAACCGAGTTTTTCCGCAACTTTTTCCGCATCCTCGACGCTGGTAACAGTTTGATTGCTCGGCATTGCAATCCCGAGTTGATTCATGGTGTTCTTAAAGGCTGTACGGTCTTCCCCGCGCTCAATGGCGTCAACGTTAACTCCGATAACCTTAACACTGTATTTTTCAAGAACACCCGCTTTTGCCAGTTCGGATGAAAGATTAAGTCCTGTTTGGCCACCCAGGTTAGGCAGTAAAGCATCCGGACGTTCAGTTTCAATAATCTCTGTCAATACCTTCAGATTGAGAGGCTCTATATAAGTTACATCGGCCGTTCCAGGGTCTGTCATTATAGTCGCAGGATTCGAGTTTACCAGTACTATCTCGTAGCCAAGGCTTTGCAAAGCCTTGCAAGCCTGTGTTCCTGAATAATCGAATTCACATGCCTGACCGATAATTATTGGACCTGATCCGATAATTAATATTTTTTTAATGTCGTCACGTCTTGACATAGAAACTCCTTTGATTCAATTTTTATATATAGTTATAACTTTCTGTATTATTATTATTATTGATGAATATACTGGCTGAACTATTTCAGGTGTGGAGCATGATTTTTTTGCACCGGTTTTTATACACTTTATTGTTACGAATAACAACTCAAATTAATATTTTTTTGTAAAAGGAAAAATGCCATAATTAGAATTGAGTGTAACCAAAATCAGTAGTGTCCGGCTATCTTTTTGCATGCATTAAAAGACGGTAAAAAAATCAAGGTTTGACCAGATATTTCTAATCACCGGGATATCAACCAGTTTCTGTCTTTTATTGTGTTTACATTGAAAATCCGGTATACATAAAAAGTGATCAATAAGTGTTGCATCTTCAAGTGAATTTATTTCGTCCACGTTCCTAACTTAATTCGGAAGGAATTTTCACCTTTTTATTTCACTGAAATTACATTTTTTTCCAAGTGCGTTTGCCCTTACAACTGCCCCAAAATATATATCTGCGATCTCCGTAAAAGACCAAAAATAAAATGAGAAACGCATAAAAACATGGGCGTGCCGCTGGACGGCCGCCTTGCCATTGGCC
>JAJSZO010000122.1:0-1689 GCA_030262795.1 Deltaproteobacteria bacterium
TTGCCGGGTATTTAGCTATACCTTATCAATGCTTGAGCCGTATGAGGTGAAAGTCTCACGTACGGTTCTGGGGGGACTTGGGACTGGCAACAGTCCCAGGTTACCCGACACGCCAAAAGCCATGCCGTTTCTAAAAGAATGAGGTCTTAGAAAGGTTGTACTTTTTATAAAATTTGTGGAAGCTTTTGGCGCAGGTGACCAGCACGTCAGAGAAAACAGGAGGTGAACCGATGAGCGAGAACAACACTGATGAATGTTGCCCCCGATTCGAGCCCGAGCCATGGGACGATAAGACACTGATATGGGAGAACAGGCGATTTATCAAAGCCCGCGTGACCAGCATCTTTCACATCCCGCTGAACTTCGGCGCAGTCATGAAGCGCAACGTAAGCGCTATTGAGGCGGCCAGCGCGAAGCCCGATACCATGGTTGTTCTTTCAGACGAAAACTCTCTGTGGGGCGCCGATGTGTATATTGAAGTAACCAAGGACATTCTCGGAGCGAACATGGCAACCATCTCGGGAACCTTTCTCTCCAAGGTCTTTGAGGGACCCTATCGAGACATGCGAAAATGGATTGAAGAGATGAAGAGCTTCGTGCATAGCAAAGGGAAGCATCTTCAGAAACTGTACTTTTTCTACACGACCTGCCCGAAGTGCGCGAAGAAGTACGGCAAGAACTATGTCACTATTCTGGCCAAAATATGAACATGGCCGACAACGGAGTCCACTTGATTTCTGAAAGCCGCGCCGCGTCTTTCAGAAACGAGTGACTCCAGACGTTCTCAAAAAGGATTAGTCGTTGAGCCATATAATCAAGTATCTTTTCAAGAAGCGCAGCATGGAAAAAAGATGGATATTCTTGATTGCCTTACTTCCATTTGTGCTGTTTGCCTTGGCTGGGTATCAATACGGTGCTTTCTTGCTTTATATGGTTCCGGCTATATTTTGCGTGGTTCAATATTTCTACCCCACAATCATACTCTGGGGAATATTCTTTTTGACATTCATCTCGGGCGCAGGCGTGTATTTATACTTGCTGTTTTCTGATTTATACAAATTAGCAACTGGAGTGCGGCCACAGGCACTTTTGGATTTTGATGATTCTATCGTATTTATTACTTTAGTATTAGTGCTGGTGTGGATAGCATATATTCTTTTCATTAGTCGTCCAGATTTATCGTTTAGTAATACACCCAGTGGCAATAGCAATGAAAATACAACTTAACAAGGCAAATGCACTCGGACAGCAAAAAGCGCCGCTCGTTCCTCGCTCTGCTTTTTGCTTCCGGTGATGTGAGGGGTTCACGGCGGCTGCGCTGCCCGGAATCGCGGTGCTGACTTCAGCACCGCGATTAGGATAGGAGAAGGCATGAAGTTATTGAGCTTTGACATAGAGATCTCGGATGTCTTCGAGCTTGGAAAGCACGAGGACATGGAGAAGTATGCGCCGTTTCATATTTCGGTGGGGGCGACGGCGATACACAACGGTAAGGAGCGGGTGTGGTATTCGGACGATGAGGAGGGGCGCCCCGCGTTGAACCTGACGCGGGAACGTACTCATGATTTGCTTGAGTATCTTGATGAGATGCAACAAAAAGGGTTCGTGGTGTGCGCGTGGAATGGCTTGGGCTTCGACCTGAAATGGATCGGATATCAAGCCGATGACATGGCCCTCGCCGCACGTATC
>JAJSZO010000122.1:1789-7609 GCA_030262795.1 Deltaproteobacteria bacterium
AAGCAGCCGAACGTCTTGGTGCATCATCTCGCAATGCCTAAAAATTAGAATTGCTGTCACATAAAGGCCATGTAATTTCCATTTTTAATAATCTGTTACTTGACACTCAATCGTTTCTTCTTATATAGTGCTTGGACGAAAACCTTGAAATATGGTTTTTCAATTTTGCTTAGAGATTTTCAATTCGCTGAGATTGCTTTTTTTTTTTTAACCTAAACCCTAAACCACAAACATGGATTTAATTTAAAAATGAAACGAGCTTTAATTACCGGTATTACCGGACAGGATGGCGCATACCTGGCAGAATTTCTTATTAATAAAGGGTATGAGGTTCATGGTATCAAGAGGCGCTCTTCACTCTTTAATACACAACGCATTGACCATTTATATCAAGACCCACATGATAAAGAAATCAAATTTATTCTTCATTATGGCGATTTAACTGATGCAACCAATCTAATCCGCATAATTCAGGAAGTACAGCCTGATGAAATTTACAATCTCGCAGCACAGAGCCATGTACAAGTTTCTTTTGAAGCACCTGAATACACAGCAGATACAGATGCGCTTGGAACATTGCGTATCCTTGAAGCTATCAGGATACTTGGGCTTGACAAAAAAACCCGATTCTACCAGGCCTCCACATCTGAACTATACGGCAAGGTGCAGGAAATTCCTCAAACTGAAAACACACCTTTCTATCCTCGTTCACCCTATGCCTGCGCCAAACTTTATGCTTACTGGTGTACAATCAACTACAGGGAAGCTTACAACATTTATGCCTGTAACGGTATTCTTTTTAACCATGAATCTCCCATTCGCGGTGAAACATTTGTGACACGCAAAATCACCAGGGCTGCCGCACGGATTGTGCTTGGTCTTCAAGAGTGTCTCTACATTGGAACTCTTGATTCAAAGCGTGACTGGGGACATGCAAAAGATTTTATTCGCGCACAGTGGCTGATTCTTCAGCAAAATGAACCGGATAACTATGTGATCGCAACAGGTAAACAGCATTCTGTTAGAGAGTTTTGTGAAAAAACTTTTGACAAACTCGGCATAAAACTCAAGTGGCAGGGTGAAGGAAAAAATGAAAAAGGAGTTATATCGGCAATTCAGTCGGCATCACTTTTAGATAAATATGCGAAACATGGCTGGCCAGCCGATCTTAAAAATAGAAAAGTCCTGATCGCCATTGATCATCGTTACTTTCGCCCTACTGATGTTGAAACACTGCTTGGTGATCCAACCAAAGCCCGTGAAAAGCTTGGCTGGGAGCCGGAAATTTCTTTTGATGAAATGATCAGGGAAATGATAATTAACGATTTAAATGACGCTTCACGTGAAGCCCTCTGCCGGAAGAAAGGTTTTCCAGTAATGTCGAGTTGTGAAGCAAGTATGTAAAGCCATGAAAAAAAAATCTATAATTTATATTGCAGGACATAGAGGTCTCGTTGGTTCGGCACTTACGCGAAAACTCAAGGCAGAAGGCTGGTCCAATCTGATTACACGAAGCCGCAAAAACCTGGATCTCACAAATCAGTCCATGGTTGAAGCCTTCTTTAATGACGAACAGCCCGACTATGTTTTTTTGGCTGCGGCTAAAGTAGGCGGTATCCTGGCTAACGATACATATCCTGCAGAGTTCATATATAATAATCTGACCATTCAAACTAACATTATCCATGCTGCATGGAAAACAGGAGTAAAACGTCTGCTTTTTTTGGGATCATCATGTATTTATCCCAGAGATTGTCCCCAGCCCATGAAAGAAGAATATCTTCTCACGGGCCCGCTTGAACCAACCAATGAACCATATGCTGTAGCCAAAATAGCAGGGATTAAGATGTGTCAATCGTACAACCGTCAGTATGGCACAAAATTCTTTGCAGTAATGCCCACAAATCTTTATGGACCGAATGACAATTTCAACTTAAAGACAAGTCATGTTCTTCCCGCGTTAATTCGCAAATTTCATCTCGCCAAACTCGCTGCAAAAGGTGACTGGGAAGAAATAAAAAGAGACGAATCCAGCTTCGGCCCAATTCCTGAAGATATTATTGCCAACCTGACAGCTATCGGCAGATATCATGGCCACAACATCTGTGACACTGCAACGAGCCCTATAAACTCAAACAGTTCTCCTGCCCTGACACTCTGGGGCACAGGGTCTTCAAGACGAGAATTTCTTCATGTGGATGATCTTGCTGATGCATGTGTCTTTATAATGAATATGGAAGAAGAAACTTACAGCTCACTGCTCAGCGTTGCAGGCCAAACGTTAATTAATATCGGCTATGGAAAAGATATTTCAATTAAAGAACTATCTGTATTGATCCGGGATATAGTTGGTTTTGAGGGAGAAATTGCTTTTGATGATATCAAGCCCGACGGCACTCCTCAAAAACTTCTGGATAGTTCTAAACTTTCAAGGCTTGGATGGAAACCAAAAATTTCACTGGAAGATGGGATTCGTCATACTTACCGTCAACGTTCCTAAGGGGGAGATTAGATGAGCCATTGCACCATCAATGAATAATAAAACCAAACAGCCCGCACATATTGATATTGTGTATAAGCTCAACTTGAAGACCACAGAAACCGGAGTTGGGTACTTTTCATGCGATCCAATGAAAGAAATCAGCTTTGAAGAATCAATTGAGTATTTGAGAGATCATCCATATGATACTTACATGCATAAGTATCTTTTAGATATAATCACAAACTTTGATGATGCAAAGACGATGCAGCTCATTAAGGAAGCAAGGCCAAAGGAAGCAAGATCAGATGATTATACTTTGTCAGCATTATTATATGAAGCTTCTCTATTATATGATAAATTTACCTTAATTAGAAAACATTTTAAATCAGAAGAAACAAAAAAGCTTTCAGCCTGCACTCCGCTTAACCTTATTAAATCCGGACTCCTGGATGATCACGATCTTCATTCAAAATGGATTGATCTTTTCAAAACCAACATCTTTGATCATAAACCGCTTCCAGCGCCTGATGATATCAAAATGCCGCTATTATTCGGCAAAGAAAAACTTTTTGAAATACAGGATAATTATGTCCATATCGGTGGAATCTATGACAAAATAGCAGGGAAGCTCTCACAAAAAAAGCAATACGCTCCTGCGCTTAAGGCAACCGCACAGCATGCTTTGAACAAACTTATAGAATATAATGTCCTCACGGATACGGAAATGAGGCATGAATCATCTCTGAGCCCTTTTGGGTTGCTCAGAAAATGGCATATCGGTCACTCGGTCAGGAACAGCCGGCACAACTATATTTTCATTGGCGATCAAATTAGCTACGGCAAAGGTCTTTCTCTTGATGCGGCACGGGCATCATATAGCATGGAAATAGTTGAACGCAAATCATCATTTGCCGGTTTTAACTCAGAAGGCACATTTGATTTCGTAAAACAATATTCATTAACTCATGCAAAATACGAAGATTTAATTAAAGATGGAAAAAACGCAGTAAACCCAAACAATCTTGTTTTAGAAACTCCATATAACAACGAAGCGCTATTCTGGCTTGAAGGTGAACAGCAGTGTGGTCAGAGCCTGCAGCCAATCCTGCTCCCGGCTCAGTGTGTGTTCCTTTTCTGTAATCTGGATGAAATTAATCTCTTCAGCGGACTTGGATCAACCGGTCTGGCTTCAGGGAATACAATAGAAGGGGCAAAAATAAGTGCTCTATTAGAAATTATTGAACGCGAAAGCGAAGGATTATCTCTTTATACCGCCTCTCAATGCTTCAATCTTGAGGCCAAAGACTCTCAGATCGCAGATTTATTAGAAGACTACAAAACCAGGGGAATAGCAGTTCAATTTCAGGATATCAGCCAGCCATTCGGTGTCCCATGCTACAAGTGTTTTGTTGTCAGCCGGAACGGAACAATTATTAAAGGAACCGGTGCTCACCTTGATGGCAAAAAAGCTCTTATTTCCGCTTTAACCGAAACTCCTTATCCTTACCCAAACGGACCTGCTTCAAATCCAGGTCCCGATGGGTTGCCGACGCTTTGCTTTGAAAATCTGCCCGATTACTCAACCGGTAATCCTGTTAAAGATCTGGCGATTCTTGAAACACTGCTTATAGCTAATAACTACAAACCACTATATGTGAATTTGATTAGAAAAGACCTTGGTATCCCTGTACTAAAAGCTTTAATACCAGGAATGGAAATGATATCGGATTTTGATCACTTTTCCAGAGTCAACCCACGGCTGTTTGCGAACTATCTGCAGCTCTATCCTTAATCATTGCTCTTGCAAGTAATAAATCTTCTTTGGTTGTAATTTTAACGTTGCACCTGCTGCCACTTATAACCTTTAACTTTATTCCAAGTTGTTCTACTAACATGGCATCGTCTGTACCGACAATACCAACACGCAGAGCATTTTCATGTGCCCTTCTTATCAGGTTATACTTAAAAGCCTGAGGCGTCTGTGCAAACCATATTGTATTTCTTTCAATTGTATTTTCAATAAAGCCTGAGCTGTTAACGCTTTTTAAAGTATCATATGCAGGTATGCCAAATATGCATGCATCATAATCATTTGCGGATGTTATACATTCCGTTAACTGTTCAGGGCGGATAAACGGACGTACGCCATCATGTATAACTACAATGCTATTATTATCCATAATATTATCAATTGCCAAAAGACCGTTATAAACTGAATCCTGACGCGTGGTGCCGCCAGGTACAAGACTTACCTTCTTTTGACAATTCTGTTGATTGAGTATATTTTCATTACAAAATACAAAATCTTCTTCAGGAATGACAAGAAAGATTTCGTTTATCATATTACATTCATCAAATACCGCAATTGTGTGGCTTATAAGCGGACGCCTGTCAAGCAATAAATACTGCTTGCGAACTCTGTCATCCATCCTTATGCCTTTGCCTGCAGCTACTATTATTGCCGAAACCATAGGAAATCTTACAAGTTTTTTTATGTTTTAGGAACGTGGACGAATTAACTTCCACAAGTAGGCGCACAGATTTGGGTCAGATTTGCCCAAATTTCAAATATAGGCTCAGATCACAAAAGTTGATGGAATAGCTTAGCTATTTCAATATTTTTGTGATTTGAGATAGGGCAAAGGTGGCCTGAAGCTGTGATGCATAGTTGGGGAAGTTATTTCGTCCACGTTCCTTACCTATCTGGTTATCTTATATCTCTTGATATCCATACAACTTTTCCGATGATGCGAACGCTGTGCATCTCATTCTGACTCAGGTAAACAGGTTCATAATCTTTATTGTCGCTTATGAGAACCGGTTTGCCAGGATGTTTTTCTATTCTTTTAATAAAAGTTTCCCAAACGAAAACCACAATACCAAGTCCCACCTTTTTAATCAATAGCAGGATAGAGAATATCACGTTACGTTAGGCTATTCTTTGAGAAATCAGACATTAAATCAACGAAATTTGGAGCAATTAGTAGAAAAACGGTGAAAATCTATGAAAAAACTGTAGATCGCTAAATAACTTTGTACCGCATTGATTCGCAGGAGTAAACATCACTTTTGCATGGGAGGGGGCTATTGCGATAGCCACTGAGCAAGACTCTGGTGGATTGGTATCTCATAGATTTCCCACATATCGTCTTAAAGACAAAGAAGCGAATCTTGACTTCTTCCGCAACTTGATCCTGACGAAAAGGTTCGTCTGGGACCTCGGGCTAATCTCACCTGGTGGCGCAGGTAGAAACCGTGTTATGAGTAAGAAAGACTTCTTGAAACTTAAAGTTTTTGTTCCTTCATTAAAAATACAAAAGGAAATTGGTAAAATACTA
>JAJSZO010000123.1:0-3273 GCA_030262795.1 Deltaproteobacteria bacterium
AAATGATATCACGAAATGTTTGTATTCCTATTGGAAGCCTTTTCATAAGTTCATTCTCTTATCTCATGTTCAATCATCTTTTTTTTCTCACAGACCCAAACCAGGCATTCTTTTCCTTCAAATATTTCAGCGTCCTCAGATACAAATTCCACCAGGGCTGGTTGATTAAGCCATTCGGATGCCAGGGGAGTGTCAAAACACCGCCAACATTTTCCACTGCCCTTGCAATTTGCTTTACGTATTGAAAAGCGGTTTCTTCATCAAGACGCATGCCTTTGTCTGGACTTAGTTGGAGGGAACGTTATGTTGTAAGAATTTAATCCTCCCCCCGTTTCATTCCTCTTATCTTATTCCAAAATAAACTAAAAAATCCATCTAATTTTTCTTATTCACTTAAATTCCCCCCAAAAAGCTTAAAAAAGCATATCCATTTTATTCATCTAATTCAATCAAATCCTTCTTTTTTTCCATTTTGCCCTGACAATTAATGATAAAAGAATAATTGATATTATGCTTGAAATGGACCCGGACAGAGTTATAAGCGAAGCCTTAACACACCGGGATGCTTGCTGCTTCGGAGCCGCAGCAAAACAGCTTGGCGCTGATCATGCGCAAATGCTATAGTTTATGCGACAAGTTATGATAAAAGGCCGAACGATAGTTTTGCAGGATATGCAGGGATAGTATTTTGAAAAATTAAAAAAATGAACCAATGGATTTTAATGCCTCATTTCGTGCTGCCGGCGCTGAAAGATAATGATCCCCATCCAAAGAATGAAAAACAGCCTGTGAACATAACTGTTTAATATGACTTTCATAATTTACTTTGAAACCGGCATCAAAAATTTTCAGAATTCTATCTTTACGAGCATAAAGACATAAAACAGGCGTATTATCCAAACATACACCATGCAAAGGATTCCAGGTAAATAATTCTGATACAATTCTAAACAGGCTGGTTCTCCTCCGTTCTAATACGCCAAAATAATTCTCATTTTTTACAATTCCCGGGAACAAAAAGTCCATGTAATACATGGCCGCCTCAATTGCTTTTTTAAGGCTTTTATGAGGCGAAAATTTTTCCCGGTAATATGAAAAAAAAGAATTTACAATTGATTGCAGACATAATTCAGGTATTGCATTTATTAGCACCAGTCTTTTAAAAGGTTCCTCCAGATTGTGAGCCGCATACAGGATTGGTATGGCAGAATAACAAGAAGCAATACCATATAGAGGCAGCCCTTCTTTTCGACTCAGCCTGCATACATGTAAAAGCATATGTAATGTATTCTGAATGCTGGCTTTAAGTGAAAACTTATCTGATGAGCCTCCATGCCCGAAAAAATTAAAAGAGACAAAATCATATCCTCTACGAATCAACCAGCGAAAGGAAAACACCTGTTGTGATAATTTGCCGCCTATCAGTGGTGGAACAAAGACGATGCCAACAGGAGAGGAATTTCTTACCCGGCCCCACTCAAGACTCTTCTTTCTTCCAATTGATAAACAACCCTTTTCAAAAAATGTCTTCATGAACATATTGACATGTTATCTAATAGCAATTACAGTAATTTTTTAGGAACGTGGACGAATTAACTTCCACAAGTAGGCGCATAGATTTGGGTCAGATTTGTTCGATCTCAGATCACAAAAGTTGATAGAATAGCGAGCTATTTTGATATTTTTGTGATTTGAGATCGGGCAAAGGTGGCCTAAAGCTATGATGCATAGTTGGGGAAATTATTTCGTCCACATTCCTTATATAATAAACGTAACATTTTAGCGCTTTTAAATATTATTTTTTTGGATTTAAAATAAAATCTTGTTTATCCTGTTATCCTGTCAGATTCTTTTTCAAAAGGCTAAATTGTTACGAATAAACAATTTTCTGGAGACCTGTTGTGTACTCAAAAATACTTATCCTTCGCTTTCCAAAAACTATGGTTCAAAAGCCTATAGTCTGTTACCTCGTTAAAAATTATGATCTTACTTTTAATATCCTTAATGCCACTGTACTTCCCAGAAAAGAAGGAATTATGGTTCTTGAACTATCCGGAACCAGAAAAAACTTCAGAGAAGGCGTACAATATCTCAAGACTGAAGGGGTACATGTTCAAAATGCATCCCAGGAAGTAAAGCATGATAATAAAAAATGTACCCACTGCGGAGCATGTACTGCTGTTTGTCCAACCGGCGCTCTATCCATTCAAAGGCCGGAAATGAATATTGTTTTTGATCAAAAAAAATGCAGTGTATGTGAACTTTGCGTACCTGCCTGCCCACCGAGAGCAATGGAAGTTCGCCCTGCAAAAGACACTTTTTTTGAATGACACAGTTAACGGCTATAGCAATAAGCGGCGGCGTAGATTCCTTAACAGCAGCGTATTTATTAAAAAAACAGGGCCATAACCTCATTGGTGTCCATTTTATAACAGGATATGAAGTTAGGCTCACTCATCCGAATATTAAAGACCCTGCAAGCTCGGAAACTAATTCATATGCCACAGCTCCCTCAAGCACAAAAAATTACATTCGCCGGAATGTTTCTAACCTGGCCGAGCAACTTGGTATATGCATTGAAATTATAGACTGTAGTACTGAATTCAAAAAAAATGTTGTCGATAATTTCATACAAACCTATAAGGCCGGCAAAACTCCCAATCCATGCATGGTATGCAATACCTCAATTAAATTTGGGACTGTTCTAAATTTCGCCCGCAAAATGGGGGCTGCTCATATTGCAACAGGGCATTATGCCAGAGTAATAAAAGACGGAAAAAACAGGTGTCACCTTCTTAAAGGTATTGATCCGCAAAAAGATCAGTCTTATTTTCTTGCTTTATTAGAGCAAAAACAACTTGCCAGAGCCTGCTTCCCTCTTGGGAATTTGACGAAATCAGAAGTCCTGAAAATCAGTAATGAAAAAAAACTTAAACAAATTGCAAATAAAGAGAGTCAGGATATATGCTTTATTAAAGACAACAATTATGGATATTTCCTTGAACAACAAGGCATTGAGCCAAAACCAGGTTTAATAAAAGATATTAATGGCAACCTTCTCGGAAAACACAGGGGGCTGCATCTTTACACTATTGGTCAAAGAAGAGGCATAAACTGTCCTGCTTCCGAACCCTATTATGTTGTAAGTATTGATACAAAGCAAAACCTTTTGATAGTCGGCTCTAAACAGGATTTACTATTTGAAAAGTGTAAGGTTATAAAAATAAACTGGATAAATCAAGAACCATGTTCGCCGATAAAAGTTTATGTGCG
>JAJSZO010000123.1:3373-7552 GCA_030262795.1 Deltaproteobacteria bacterium
CGGCAAATGCCTGTTGCACTGGGGAAAAGGACAAGGCCTTTTTTAAAGATACAGGATGGCTGCAACGCTTTTTGCACCTATTGCATTGTTCCTTACGCCAGGGGCCGCAGCCGCAGCATGCCTATAGAAAACATATTAGATAATATCATTTGGATTAAAAAATCCGGGTACCGGGAAGTTGTTATTTCTGGCATACACCTTGGCCACTATGGACTCGACCTCTCGCCACAAACAAATTTAGCAGAACTTATAAAACATATAAATGAGTCAAGGGCTATTGAACGTGTCAGACTAAGCTCAATAGAACCTCTTGAATTAACTGAAGAGATTATAAAGACAATAGCTGGATCAGATATATTCTGCCGTCATTTCCATGTTCCCTTGCAAAGCGGAGATGATTTAATATTAAAAAAAATGCGGCGGCCATATACAAAATCAATGTTCAGAAAGTTATTATATAAAATTCATGAATTAATACCTGATGCTGCTATAGGAGTTGATACTATTATAGGATTTCCGGGTGAGACTGAGGAGGCCTTTGAAAATACATATAATTTAATTAAAGAACTGCCGGCAACCTATCTCCATGTTTTTCCTTTTTCTTCCCGCAAAGGAACACCGGCAAACAACTTCCCTGATAAAGTACCGTCAAGGGTTATTAAAGAAAGATGTAAAGCAATGCGTGATCTGGGAAATATCAAAAAAAAGGAATTTTATAAAAAAAATATCGGGAAAAGGGTTGAAATTATTATAGAGGGAAAAAGAGACAACAAAACAGGCTTTTTAAAAGGTATGAGTTCAAATTATTTACCAATATTTTTGAGCGGAAATGACGATTTGAAAAAAAAAATCATTGCTGTAAAAATTGAAAAAATAAATAACAATAATTTTTTATTTGGAACTATTGTAACTTCCCAATAAATAGAGGCTTCAAGTGATGAAATTTGAAAATGGATGACTGTCTGACCTGAAGCCGGACCATAGAATCCGCACTTATTGAGATGTTACGCCCTATTTGATCCCCTTTTCTTTTTTTATAACTTCATACGCTTCGTGAATCTCCCGGAATTTATCATTAGCAAATTTTATAAACTCATCAGGAAGACCCTTTGATGCAATCTTGTCAGGATGGTATTCTAATATCAGTTTTCTGTATTGTTTTTTTATCTGATCATTTGAATCATTTTTGCTGGATCCAAGAATTGCATAATATTTTTCAAAGTCCTTGATATATCTGGACTTAAATTTACTGTATTCCGCATCATTAAAGTTGAATACTCTTGCAGCAGAGTGAATAAGTTGTTCTTCACTCTGACTGAGAACACCATCAGCAACAGATATTCTAAAAAGCATATCCATCATAAGTTCAAGAAGCTGAGGCTGTCTGCTGAACTGCATGTAGAACTGCCTCGCAAAATCATGAAAAGTCTCCTGAGAGTCAATAGCTGCATGAAAAATGTTCATAGCAAGTCTTCTGCTTTCAAAATTAAGGCTTAAGTCATTAACCATAAAATTTTCTATTGACTTAATTTCTTCCCCGGATATGCGGCCATCCACTTTAGCAAGCTTTGCAAGCATTGAAAATGCCGCTATAAAAAAGGTAAACTGAGACTCTTCGCCTGATGAAAGAAGCTCATTATCATTAACATAGTGTTGTCTACTGCTTGAATCAAAACTATGTCCAAATGCAGCGCCTGCAACTGCGCCCAAAGGGCCGCCTATTGCAAATCCTATAGTACCTCCAACAACTTTTCCAAACCAGCCCATTTTATTATACTTCCCCTTTAAAAAATTTATTCGGTTATCCTGCAATATTCCGTAGGGGCAGGCCCCTGTGCCTGCCCTGACAATATGCAACCACAGATTGGGCAACCACAGGGGGGTGGCCCCTACGTTATTTGAAAACGAATTGCATCACATAATAGGGAACCATCATTGAGATGGCATTGTTCTATTTTGGTTACACTCTAATCAAATAGCGTCACTGCATTGCGCAGACGTTCCACAACTCGTTTCTGTCCAATTGCGATAAGAATATCAAACAAACCTGGACCAACCGCCTGCCCGGTAATCGCAGCACGCATACCATTAATTAAAACTCCGGCTTTGATTTCCAACTCTTCAGCCATGTCACGAATCACCTTCTCGGCCTCCTCGACCGAAAATCTATTCACGAACTCAAGCCTATCCGCCAGAATCGGGAACCATTCCTTAAGGCCTTCATGTTTGAGCATGTTTTTTTTCAGCGCTTTTTTTTCTATTGGGTAGTCATCGGAAAAATATGCCCTGCCAAGCGTGGCGAACTCCGTGGTTACATGATAACGGCTGCGAATAAGATCGACCGTGGCAAGAAACCAGTCGCGCTTTCCTGTCTCAAATTCAGGGTCCCATATTCCAGCTTTTTCCAGTTCCGCTTTAACATAAGGTTCAATTTCTTCAACAGGAAGATTCTTTATGTAATGTGAATTTATGCTGAGTGCTTTTGGATCTGTAAAAAATTTCGGATCGTTTTTATTAACATTAAAAACAGAATTTGCTCTGTTAAGTCCTTCTAAAGAAAATGCTTCGATAAGTTCCTCTTTTGTAAAGATATCTCTGGAATCATGTGTTGACCATCCAAGACGGATCAGAAAGTTTACTAAAGCCCAGGGCAAAAAGCCATGCTCCCTGTAAAAATGCACTGCAACCAATTCTCCGTGCGTTCGTTTTGAAATCTTGGCTTTTTTGGGATCAAGCGTTAATGACATATGTGCAAACTTTGGAATTGGCGCACCAAGAGCTTTGTAAAGCAAAATCTGCTTTGGAGTATTTCCCAATCCATCCTGACCGCGGATAACATGTGTTATCCTGTCACGTATGTCATCTACAGTATTGGAAAAAATATACAAGGGCTGCCCATTTGATCGGACTATCACAAAATCCTCTATGTCTTCATATTTCTTTTCTATAAATCCATATACAATGTCCTCGAAACAGACCGAGCCCTCTACCTGTGGTATTTTAAGACGGATTGTACATGGAATTCCGACTGCTTCCTTTTCAGAGACTTGTTCCGGTGTTAAATTACGGCATGTGCCATCGTAGCGCAGGGAACCCTTTCTTTTCAGCGCCTCTTTACGTTTTCTGTCAAGCTCCTCTTTAGTGCAAAAACATTTATATGCATGGCCAGATTCCAGGAGTTTCTGTGCTGCAGCCTGATGTTCTTTAATGAACTGAGACTGAAAATATGGTCCTTCATCCCATGTAATACCCAGCCATTTCAGGCTTTCAATAATTCCCTCTATGGATTCTTCTGTAGATCTTTCTGCATCGGTATCCTCAATTCTCAAGATCAGCTTGCCGCCTGTTTTTTTGGCAAAAAGCCAGTTAAAAATAGCTGTCCTGGCACCTCCGATATGAAGATATCCGGTCGGGCTGGGTGGAAAACGAACTATTACTTCTTGTGTCATTTTAACTTTACCTTTCTTTATAACTCATAAATTTTTGTAACGTACTGAAATAATTAAATCCCAAATTATTCCCCTTGTCAATCATATCCTTTTGTTGTGCCTTCGTGGTTAAGGAACGTGGACGAATTAACTTCCACAAGTAGGCGCACAGATTTGGGTCGAATTTGCCCAAATCTCAAATATAGGCTCAGATCACAAAAGTTGATGGAATAGCGAGCTATTTCAATATTTTTGGGATTTGAGATCAGACAAAGGCGGCCTGAAGCTGTGATGCATAGTTGGGGAAGTTATTTCGTCCACGTTCCTTAACTATGACAATAAATATATGCAATCTTTTTGGAGAACTTATTTATTATGCCTTACTTTACAAATAGAAGCAACACTGCTGAAACTATTACTAATTGAACGTGTTTAACTTCCTGGCGTGTAAGATCAAGGTATCGCATGGTGATTGCGGGATTGGAGTGGTTAAACCGTTTTGCCAGGTTCCTCGCATCCAACACCAGCGAGATAGATCGTTGGCGTCCCCCTGGATACGCTGGATACGATATCACGTCTGATGTGATCGTCTCATCAAGAGGACTTCTCAGTGGTTTGAGATCAGTCCTTATTGTATGGGTGTAAATCATCGTTGTCCGCACATCGCTATGACCGAGCATCTGCTGGACCTGGCGGATGTCGTAGTTTGCCTGCAACAAATGCGTTGCAAATGTATGGCGATTATGCTCAG
>JAJSZO010000124.1 GCA_030262795.1 Deltaproteobacteria bacterium
GAGCCGGTTCCAATAAGAACAGGAATAACGGACGGAGAGTATACCGAGATTATTCGGGGGGCCATAAGAGACGGCGATGAACTGGTGATAGAGGCAATGGATGGAAACGGTGATCCGATTATTTCAAAGAAGACCGAACACAGGCAAAGATCCGGAGTTATGAGAGGATTTCGTCCGTAGATGGAAGAAAATAATAAACAGATAGTTGTAATTGATCTTTATAAAACCCATTTTCTTGACCGCGTTGAGGTTTCTGCAATTCGCGGAGTATCTCTTGCTATTTCATCCGGTGAGTTCACGGCCCTGATGGGCGCTTCAGGTTCAGGGAAATCAACCCTGATGAGTATATTAGGGTGCCTCGACATGCCCACGGCAGGGACATATACGCTGGAAGGTGTGGATATTGGGCGCCTGTCCCGGGATGAAATGGCAAGCATCAGAAACAAGAAGATAGGTTTTGTGTTTCAAGGATTCAACCTTCTCTCCAGGACAACAGCCCTTGAAAATGTGGAATTACCCCTTTACTACAAGGATCATATGCCGGCAAAGCTGAGGAAGGAACTTGCAAGAGAGGCCTTAACGGCCGTAGGTCTTGCAAATAGGGAAAAACACCATCCAGGCCAGCTTTCCGGTGGAGAGCAACAAAGGGTAGCCATAGCAAGGGCGCTGGTGAACAAACCTCATCATCCTGGCGGATGAGCCTACCGGTAACCTTGACAGCAAGACCGGCCAAGAGATTATGGAGATTTTTCAACACATGAATCAAAAGCTGAAAAAGACCATTATTTTTGTTACCCATGACCAGGATATTGCACGCTTTGCAGAAAGGCAGATCAAACTAAAGGACGGACTGATTATTGAAGATAGCTTGTCAAGAAGGTCAAATTTGTGAATATCGCAATCGGGCTTAAGATATCCTCCTGTGCCTTGTTGAGAAACAAGATCCGTTCGTTATTAACTATGCTCGGCATCATAATAGGTGTAAGCGCAGTAATAGCCATGATCGGCATAGGTCAGGGGGCAAGAGAGAGCATTAAGGAGAAGATCGCCGGCCTGGGCACCAATATGCTTCTTGTCCAGCCGGGGAGCCTGACACGGGGAGGGATAAGAGGTGGAATGGGGAGCATAAACACCTTAGTGCCGGAAGACGCCTTTGCCATAGTGGAAAAATGCCCCTCAGTAGCTATGGCCGCCCCTGTAGTGCGTACAACCGCCCAGGTGGTTTGTGGAAATCTCAATTGGTCCACTCGCATCACCGGAACAACTCCTGATTACCTGCCTGTCAGACAGTGGCTTGATCGCATCGGGCAAGATATTTTCGGATGATGATGTGAGGTACGGCACCAAGGTGGCAGTAATCGGGAAAACCGTGTCCGAAAATCTCTTCCAGCAAATGTCTCCGATAGGGAAGATTATCAGGATAAAACGGATTCCCTTCAGGGTGATCGGTCTTCTTGCGGAAAAGGGGCAATCACCCATGGGCACCGACCAGGATGATGTGATCATGGTCCCTTTGACCACAGCCAGGAAGCGTCTCCTCGGCAAACACAGCAGCTTGAGGCAAATCAACGTTTCGGCCAGGAATGAAGCCCTGATGAAAAGTGCCCAGGATGAGATCACCTTGCTCTTGCGGGAACGGCACAGGATCCATAGCGGAAAAGAGGATGATTTTATCATCAGAAACATGGCCGACATTCAGGATGCCGCTGCCGCCAGCACCAGGGTGATGACCATTGTCCTGGCAAGTATTGCCTCGATCTCCCTTATTGTAGGTGGAATAGGGATAATGAACATCATGCTTGTGTCGGTAACCGAACGGACCAGAGAGATCGGGATCCGGATGGCGGTCGGGGCAAAAACAAGGGATATTCTCTTTCAGTTCCTCATTGAGTCGCTTGTATTGAGCTTCACCGGCGGTACCATAGGCGTTCTTTTAGGAATTTTCGCATCCAGGGCAATATCAATATTTGCCGGATGGCCATCTGTTGTATCCTTACAATCAATAATCCTATCCTTTTCTTTTGCCTTGGTGATTGGCGTAGTATTCGGTTTATACCCTGCAAGAAAGGCCTCGATGCTGAATCCTATAGAAGCGTTGAGATATGAATAGGCAGACGAAATAACTTCCCCAACTATGCATTACAGCTTCAGGCCACCTTTGCCCAATCTCAAATCACAAAAATATCAAAATAGCTAAGCTATTCCATCAACTTTTGTGATCTGAGCCTATATTTGAGATTTGGGCAAATCTGACCCAAATCTATGCGCCTACTTGTGGAAGTTAATTCGTCCACGTTTCTTACCTTCAACCATTTCAGTTTAGAGTTGACTGTGAGTCAATTAAGTCTTATAAACGACTCATAATTGAAGTCGAAAAGGAGATTTAAATGACTCACAATAGACAATATATCTGGCAGGGGCCGTCTTGGCCGGAGTTTCGATGGGACAGCACTGTCTTACTGAAATTTCTTGGAGACTGCCGTTTTCAGCAAGGCTCTCTTTTAACACAAATGCGAGAACTCGGCTTTGAAGTTCGGCAGCAGGCCAGGGCCGAAGTTTTGATTGAGGAAGCTTTGAAGACTTCCGAAATCGAGGGTGAATGCTTAGACCCGAATGCAGTACGCTCATCGGTTGCCAGAAGGCTCGGTTTGCCGTTGGCCGGCATGCCAGAGGTTAGGAGCCAACACGTAGATGGGATAGTGGAGATTTTGTTGGATGCCACAATGAACTATGAACAGGAGTTAATCTCTGATCGTCTTTTCGGTTGGCACGCGGCTTTATTTCCGACCGGCTATTCCGGTATGCACAAAATTCTGGTCGCTGGCTGGCGCGATGACAGGAATGGGCCAATGCGTGTGGTCTCTGGTCCCATAGGTCGAGAAAAAGTCCACTACGAGGCACCGCCGGCAGACAGGCTTGAAAGCGAGATGAATAAATTTTGTCGCTGGTGGGAGAAAAGCAGGAATAAAATGGATGGAATACTTCGGTCTGGATTGGCCCATCAGTGGTTTGTGGCCATTCATCCTTTCGAAGATGGTAATGGAAGAATTGCCAGAACCCTGTCTGATATGGCACTATCTCAGGATGAGAATCTTTCGACCAGGTTTTACAGCCTTTCCTCTCAGATCATGGTGGAAAGGGACGAGTATTACAAAGTTCTCGAACGTATAACCAAGAAAGATGGTGATATTACAGAATGGCTGCAATGGTTCTTAGAGTGCATGTCCAGGGCAATTCTACGCTCTAACAAGTTATTGTCTAATGTAATGCAAAAAGCTCGTTTCTGGAAGCGTCATATTCATACCGATCTTAATGATCGGCAACGCAAGGCGATCAACCGGATGCTTGAGGCAGGACAGGGTGGCTTTGAAGGCGGCATGAGGAATCGCAAGTATGCCGGTATGACACACATCAGTCGAGCCACATCTCAACGTGAGCTTGCTGATTTGGTGAGCAAAGGCATTCTTCGACAAAACCCGGGCGGAGGCCGAAGTGCCAGCTATGATCTAATTTGGGAAGATATCAATGCGGGGAATGCGGAACATAATAGTTGATAGCTGAAAAGCTCAAATCGTAACTTCTCAATAAGGAACGGGGACGAAATAATTTCCCTGGGGGGCTACCAACATAAGGCGGGACAGCTGCTTTGGTGGATTCGTCGCTTACGCTCCTTAATCCACCCTACGATTTTCGGCTACCAACGTAAGTTTGTAGAGTGGATTAAGCGAAGCGAATCCACCGAAAATTGTAAATTCAACCAGCCATAGAGCCAAAATGTCGGAAAGTGTCTCGCTTTAAGTTGGTAGCCTCCCTGGGTAGGCGCATAGATTTGGGAGGGAAAATCGTGCGTCAGAGCTGACTCCTTTCTTGACAACTATAAAGGTATCCTATTCAAATTCCGTGGTAGATTAATTTGCTTAAAAAATAAGTTATTGATATTATAATATTTATTTTTTTTAAAGTTCAAATTTTTCAGTTTTACCACGGAATTTGAATAGGATACTATAAAGTGTTGATGGTATCATAACATCTACTTCTGATCGGCACAATACAAACAAAAATAGTGGCAGAAGTCACTGCCGGCAAAAGTAAGTTTATAATAGTACTCGCATATTTTTTTTGTTTATAAGCTCGTAATCTATGAACTGAATCAAGCCACGAAGGCTTTTTCTCATCCGGAAAGGATGATGATGTACCTTCGTGGCTTTTTTTCTTGTGTCAAAACGTGAAAGAAGATCAGGAATGATAGAGCATTCCTTCGTCAATCAACTTCAGAATGACTTACCCCGAAGCCCACCCATTGTTTCAATATTCAAAGCTGGAAGTTAGGGACTTGGAAATAAATAATATACCATCTTGCTTGTCTTTTTGCCCCTCTTTGGCGTTGCGGCTTCCGTTACATGGCCCGCTATGCGCTTTCAGCCGCGCCTTGAAGATGAACAAAAATTCTGCGCAATCTTGGTATATTATTTACTTCCAAGTCCCTTAGCGCCCTTTGGGTGAGTTCCCGGCTATTAAGCTGATGATCGTATCAGCCAGAGGGTTACCCTGCAACAGACCGAACTTACGGCATTGCCTTGAGCTTTGGGTTCTAAGAGAAATAAGAAATATAAGGAGACTCACATGCACAAATTTTTTATTCCCACAACAAAATGGATTTTTATTGCCATGATCTCATTAATTATTTCGATAAACGGATGATCTATGTGGGTGATTTTTTGACAAATAGATATGACAAAGAAGGACAGTAAGATTGAAAGGGGAGTAAAATGAATATTAAGGGAAAAATGAAAAAGTCGATTCTTGGTATAGCTTTACTTAGCACAGTGTTTCTTTTTTGGAATGTTACAACAGGATATGCTCAAAAATCTGCAAGAGTATATGAGTTGGGCCAGGTTGTGGTTACTGCCAGCCGGATGGAGGAAGCTCTGGAAAAAGTGCCTGCCAGGGTTGAAGTAATTACAAGAGATCAAATTGAGCAGATGCCGGGCATTAAGATTGACGAAATTCTTCGGCATGTGTCAGGTATTAACTCAAGCCGAACCAACATCAGTCAAATGCGGCCGGTTATCGGGCTTCGTGGCATTGGTTCTTTTGAGCAGGGACGCACCCTGGTGCTCATTGATGGTGTGCCTGTAAATAAGACCGATAGCGGCGGCGTTAACTGGCACAGTTTAAATCCGGATGAAATTGAGCGTATTGAGATATTCAAAGGTCCCGGTTCCTCGGTTTACGGCAATAATGCGATGGGTGGAGTGATCAATCTTATTACCAGAAAACCTGTGGACATATTTTCCGGTCAGGTTACTGCTGAGGCCGCGACTCATGACACCTACGGCGGCAGAGCTTTTATTTCAGGCAGAATAGATGAAAAAGATGGATTTTTCTATCGTATTTCCGGGCTTTATCGCAATAGTAACGGTTTTGAATCTGCGTCCGACGATTACAGAGCGAGCAAGGAAGGTAAATATGAAATCATTCCCTCAAGTCTTGAGGAATGGTCTGTCTCTCCAAAGATTGGCTATGACTTTAACGAATTAAACAGCGTGGAATTGGAATGTAGCCATTATTACGATGACCGTGGCGAGGGTGTTAAGGGCGATGACCGTGAAGATGGCGAGCACAGGCATTTCACCAATAGTAGAGTTGGGCTGGGCTACAAGGGTGGAAATGGAGATAAGCGCTGGAAGGCAGACCTTTTTTATCAGTTAGAGGAATATTATAAGCTCTATGACCGTATCGGCAAGGCTGATACAGATGTGGATTCAGACCGCGAAGATTACGGCCTGTTGCTGCATTTTTCCACTCCTTTTCTTGCTGACTGGAACACTCTCGGCATTGGTGCTGAGCTGAAACAAGGTGGAGTTGAGGCGCAGGATATTGACGATAACGGGATCGGCTTCCTGAAAAATGAAGGAAACATGCGTTTCTATTCCCTGTATCTACAGGATGAAATGGAATTTGCAAATAAACGCTTGAGGCTCTCTCTGGGGGTAAGATATGACTATGTTGAGTATGAAAACGGCAAAATGGAGGCCAATCCCGACCATTTCTTTTATAACTATATCCGGAACAATCCCATTAATGACGAAAACTGGGACGCTGTAAGCCCCCGCATTGCAGCCCGATATTTCTTTACTGATGCATTCAGCGCTTATGCATCTTATGGCAGGGGCTTTCGCGCTCCCGAACTTGATGACATGTGCCGCACAGGCTGGCAGTATGTGGGCCCCAAAATTGCCAATCCGAATCTTGAACCGGAGACCATTGATACATTTGAAGTCGGTTCCGACTGGCAGGCTGGCAACGATCTAAAGCTGGCTGCCTCAGCATTCTATTCCATTGGCAAGGACTTTCTGTATTATGTAGATGCCGGTATTCCGGTAGATAAAGACGGTTACGGTTATTGGGCTAAACGCAACTATCAGAAAAAGCAGAATATAGGCGAAGGAGATACTTGGTTTTGAGCTTGACCTACGGTACAATTTTACAAAATATGTCTCTTTTTATGCAAACTACACATATACGGAAACCGAGATTAAAGACTACAACAAACCGGATTTGTCCGGTGATGTTGATTTAGAAGGCCTGGAATTGCGCAACTCTCCCAAAAATATTATGAATGCAGGCGCGCAATGTTTAAATTCATGGATCAACGTAAATATTAATCTGCTCTGGAAAGACAAGCAGTATATGGATGATGCCAACACTGAAAATGAAAGCGCTGATGACTATGTCCTTGTGGATGTAAAATTCTGGCGGGATATCGGGAAGCATTTTACCGCATCTCTTGCCGTTGAAAACCTGTTTAACAACGAACATACGGAAACCTCCCATGGCAAAGATAGTGGCCTAAGCCTGGAATCATACAATCCGGGACGCGTATTCATAGGTATGCTTACATATAGATTTTAGGTGAATCTGTTATCACAACTTTTTGTTCCCAAAATTGAACTGTTGGAGCAGACCAACAAACAAGATGATTTATGAGGCATCTATGAAAATAGAAATGTCAATAAAAAAAACAGAAGGAATAATTGATGGTATTGCGAAATTGTGGGGTGTATCAACTCATAAAAATGGTTTTGAAAAGCGCCTGGAATACCCTGGCAAGATTGGCAAAGGGTCAATACGGTTTTTTGAACTGCGTCCTGGTTTGAAAATAGAAATTTGTGATTTTCAACCCCATGAGAATATTTCCAACAGTTTTGATATCGACTATTCGCTATTACGCTTTACGTCTTTTCTTGCAGGGCCTCGGAGCCTTCAGTGGAGCGCAGGCCGCGGCAAGGGCCAACAATATATTGTAACTGATTTTTCTTATCAAAGTGCAATAGGTTTCCATCCGAAAGTGTGCGGTGTAATGAGCTTTTCAGGCGGGCAACGCGTATTCGGCCTTCCGATAGCAACGGAACAATTTCGTACGCTAACACCCATCAGGCTTTCGCAATGGCCTTAAACCCTTCCTTTTTAGTTCCTCGTCAATGTTAAAACTGATCTTT
>JAJSZO010000125.1 GCA_030262795.1 Deltaproteobacteria bacterium
AATGAGTCCTTTTATTACTTCAGGTCTGCTTCCGTTTGTATCCAGCTTAATGGGATATCCTAAAAGCCGGATCTTTTCACAAAACGATATAAGGCCCTTTTGCAATGTCGGCTCACCTCCTGAAATAACAACTCCGTCCAAAAACCCCTTACGACTTTCAAGAAAATCAAATATCAGGTCTTCGCTCAAAAAAACAGAGCTCGGTGACCCGCCATTTGCAAGTTCAGGATTGTGACAATAAGGACAATCAAAGTTGCATCCTGAAAGAAAGATAATGCAACTTATCTTTCCAGGATAATCAATTAAAGAACTCTTATGTAATCCACCTATGATCATAGTTAAAAAAATTACGCTGCTTTAAATGTTTTTCTCGAATTAAACTCTGCCTGTTTTCCGTTATTCCATTGTTTTACAGGCCTTAAATAGCCCACAACTCTCGAATAGATTTCGGTCTCTTCATTACAGATCGAACATTTTTCCTGCTTGCCGTTCAGGTATCCATGAGACGGGCATACACTAAAGGTCGGTGTTAGTGTAAAATAAGGCAAACGGAAATCAGTTACTACTTTCCTGATGAGCCTTTTTAATGCCTCTATGTCATTTACCAGTTCACCAAGAAAAATATGAAGTACTGTCCCGCCTGTATATCTTATTTGAAGTTCATCCTGAAGCATAAGTGTTTCGTAAATATCATCCGTATAATTTACCGGAAGCTGGGTTGAGTTTGTATAGTATGGAGCAGCTCCTTTTTGGTAATCTTCTTCGTTTGCGCAAATGATTTCAGGAAATTGTTTTTTGTCAAGCATGGAGAGGCGATAGGATGTTCCTTCTGCCGGTGTTGCTTCAAGGTTAAACATATCTCCTGTTTTCTCCTGCATCTCTGAAATCATGCTGCGTATAAAATCCATTACTTTAAGTGAAAATTTTTGTCCTGCATCACTGGCAATATTTTCTCCGATAAAATTTAAACACGCCTCGTTCATGCCTATAATTCCAATTGTAGAAAAATGATTCTTCCAGTACAGGCCAGAGCCTTGTTTGACTTCTCTTAAATAAAACTTCGAGTAAGGATAAAGATTCTTGTCGGTAAATTTTTCAAGTATTTTCCTCTTTATTGAAAGGCTGTCAACGGCAAGCTGAAATTTCTTTTTTAAATTATCAAAAAATTCATCTTCGCTTTTTGCAATATACCCTATTCTCGGCATGTTGATGGTCACAACTCCGATTGAGCCAGTAAGCGGATTTGCTCCAAAAAGACCACCTCCTCTTTTTAACAGTTCCCTGTTGTCAAGGCGCAAGCGGCAGCACATGGACCTTGCATCTTCCGGCGACATGTCTGAATTAACAAAATTTGAAAAATATGGAATGCCGTATTTGCCTGTCATCTTCCATATCATCTCAAGATTAGGATTATCCCAGTCAAAATCCTTAGTGATGTTATATGTTGGTATGGGAAATGTAAAAACTCTACCCTTGGCATCACCTTCCATCATTATTTCGGCAAATGCATTGTTGAGCATATCAATTTCCGGCTGAAAATCGGAATATGTTTCATCGCACTCTTTTCCTCCAAGAATTACCGGTTGGTCCTTCAAGGTTGAAGGTGCGTAAAGATCCATGGTAATATTTGTAAAAGGTGTTTGAAAACCAACTCGTGTAGGAATGTTAATGTTAAAGACAAATTCCTGAAGGGCCTGTTTAACTTCAACATAGTCTAAATTATCATAACGCACAAATGGGGCGAGAAGGGTATCAAAATTGGAAATAGCCTGGGCTCCCGCAGCTTCACCCTGGAGTGTGTAGAAAAAGTTTACAATTTGGCCAAGAGCTGATCTCAAATGTTTTGGAGGTGCGCTTTCTACTTTACCCTCAACGCCCTTGAAGCCCTGGATGAGCAGATCACGCAAATCCCATCCAACGCAATATACCGACAGAAGGCTAAGGTCGTGTATATGAAGATCACCATTTTTATGAGCAAATCTGATCTCAGGTGGATAAATACTGTTTAACCAGTACTCTGATGTTATATCCGATGAAATGTAATTATTGAGCCCTTGAAGGGAATAGCACATATTGCTGTTTTCCTTGATTTTCCAGTCAAGTTTCTGAATGTAGTGCTCAACAAGATCAACATTTGCCTTAGTTACAAAATTTCTTATCTGCGTATGCTGCTCCCTGTATAAGATATAAGCCTTGGCAGTTTTATAAAACGGAGAATCAAGCAATACCCTCTCAACTATATCCTGTATTTCTTCCACCTCCGGAATAGAGCCAAGGCGAAGCTCATGGGCTAATGTCAGCACTTTTAGTGTCAGTTTTTTTGCTTCTTTTTCATCGAATTCTCCGGTTGCCTTGCCGGCCGTAAAAATAGCGACCATAATTTTTGTAGAATCGAACTCAACTACCCTTCCGTCACGTTTTTTGATTTCTTCAAACAATTGTACCTCCTGTTCAGCTTTATTTATGGGTTGATTGAATTATTAACTAAAAAGCCTTACAACACAAGATATTGATGTTTGTCAAGAATTTATTACAAGATATTGTATTACTGATAGAATAAAAACACCGTAACTTACGGTTTCTATTTCCTGATTTTATCCAATATCGGAAATATAAAAATTCAAAATCAACATGTTAGAAACGTGGACGAATTAACTTCCACAAGTAAAAGCGCATAGATTTGGGCAAAGCTGACCTGAAGCTGTGATGCATAGTTGGGGAAGGGGCTACCAACTTAAAGCCAATACCCGTGAATAAATAAGATTCGATCATTGAACGATATTTGCAATAGATGTTCTAATCTGAAAATTCTCTAACATTAGACTGAAAAAACAAAAAACATGTGTGGAGGTTATTTCGTCCACGTTCCTTAACACCTGCTTTATAAGAAGCTATATACTCGGATAAACCAATTGACAATGGATTTTTTATAATATATTTTTTTGAGTCATAACTATTATTGAAAGAGAGTATTGGGATACAGTTTACGTGGACAAATGTGAATGGAGACAAATAATGGAAGACCGATGGCTTTCTGTGTACGATCCAAAAATAATAGAAAAAAAGTGGCAGAGTTATTGGGAAAGTTCAAAGCTGTTTAAGGTTAATGAAGACCTGAAAAGGGAAAAGTATTACCTCCTTGAAATGTTTCCCTATCCTTCCGGCAGGATACACATGGGGCACGTCAGAAACTATACCATAGGCGATGTCATCGCAAGGTACAAAAAAATGCAGGGATTCAATGTATTACATCCAATGGGATGGGATGCATTTGGTCTGCCGGCGGAAAATGCTGCCATTGCAAACAAATCTCATCCGGCAAAATGGACATACGAAAATATTGATACTATGCGGCGCCAGTTGAAACGTATTGGATTCAGCTACGGCTGGGAAAGAGAACTATCCACTTGCCAACCCGAATATTATAGATGGGAACAATGGTTATTCTTAAAAATGTATGAAAAGAAAATGGCATACAGGAAGGAATCGTTTGTTAACTGGTGTGGTCCCTGCCAGACCGTTCTTGCTAACGAGCAGGTTGAGGCCGGTATGTGCTGGAGATGCGGAAATCCTGTTTGCCAAAAGAAACTATGGCAGTGGTCTTTCCGAATTACAGATTATGCTGAAGACCTGTTGTCTTATTGTGATAATCTTCCGGGCTGGCCTGATAAAGTTATTGCCATGCAGAAAAACTGGATAGGAAAAAGTTTCGGTGCGGAAATCCGTTTTCCTATAGAAAATCCTCCTGATAACGATAAGTATATAGCTGTTTTTACTACGCGGCCGGATACGGTTTTCGGAGCAACATTTATGTGTCTTGCTCCGGAACATTCGCTTGTGCCAAAGCTTTCAAAAGGGACGAAGCAGGAAAAACAGGTAAAAGAATTTATTGAACGAATATCTATGCAGGACAGGTCGGTCAAAGCCGTTGAAAGTTATGAAAAGGAGGGCGTTTTTACGGGCGCTTACTGTACAAACCCATTAAGCAAAAGAACTATCCCCATTTATACGGCTAATTTTGCCCTCATGGAATATGGCACTGGTGCGGTTATGTCTGTTCCTGCACATGACCAGCGTGATTTTGATTTTGCTAAAAAATACGGGCTTGATATAATTGTTGTTATCAAACCATGTGATTGTGATCTTGATTCTGAAATAATGACAGAAGCTTATACTGATGAAGGCATAATGATTAATTCCGGTCAATTTAACGGAATAAATAACATGAAAGCGTTAGATGCAATAACTTCCTTTCTTGAAGATAACGATTACGGGAAAAGGACGGTAAGCTTCAGATTGAGAGATTGGGGTATTTCAAGACAGCGATATTGGGGGACGCCGATTCCCATGATTCACTGCAAAAAATGCGGCATCGTTCCTGTGCCTGAAGAAGATCTTCCGGTAATACTTCCGGAAGATGCCAACCTCCTGAAAGACGGCGGATCACCTCTTTCAAAACTCGAATATTTTGTCAATACCAGGTGTCCGGCATGTGGAAGCGCTGATGCGAAAAGAGAAACCGATACAATGGACACGTTTGTAGAGTCTTCCTGGTATTTTGTCAGATATTGCAGCCCTAATTGCGACACCGGCATGTTCGATAAAAAGGCCGTTGAATACTGGATGCCGGTAGATCAGTACATCGGAGGGGTAGAGCACGCTGTTTTACATCTTCTGTATTCAAGGTATTTTACACGTGTACTAAAAGATTTCGATCTAATTAGTTTTAAGGAGCCTTTTACCAGGCTGCTTACTCAGGGCATGGTTTGCAAAGAAACTGTTTCGTGTCCTGATCACGGCTATCTTTTCCCTGAAGAGGTGGAAGGCGATGGCAGTTCTGATCGTTTTTGTAAAAAATGTGGAAAAAAAGTTGTGGTAGGCCGCATTGAGAAAATGTCAAAATCAAAAAAGAATGTAATAGATCCGAATATATTGCTTGATAAATATGGTGCGGATACCACGAGACTTTTCTGCCTTTTTGCAGCTCCTCCACAACGTGATCTCGAATGGAGTGCGCAGGGGGTCGAAGGCAGCTATCGCTTTCTTAACCGTGTATGGCGTATTGCATCGAACTGCATGGATTATATAAAGGATATTGCACCATATTGCGGAAGTCCTGATAAGCTTGATGGTGAATTGCGTGATTTATATAGAAAGACACATCATACAATAAAAAAGGTTACCGGAGATATTGAAGATAGATTCCATTTTAATACAGCAATAAGCGCTGTTATGGAGCTTGTTAATGCTCTGTCGGGCATTGACACTAATAATAATAATAAAAGCGATCATAAAAGAAACTCTGTTGTTAAGTATGCCCTGGAGTCCATTGTACTCCTTTTGGCTCCGATAGTTCCCCATTTTTCCGAAGAACTCTGGGAAGCATTGGGACATGAGCATAGTATTCTTCTATCTTCATGGCCTGAATATAATAAGGAAGCTCTATCGAAAGATGACTTTTTAATTGTTGTCCAGGTTAACGGCAAGCTCAGAAGCAAGTTTAATGTAGATGCTGATGCAGATGATAATACCTTAAAAGAAATGGCGCTTTCAGATGAGCGGGTTAAAAAGTTTATAAAAGATAAACCCGTTAAAAAAATTATAGTTGTAAAGAAAAAGCTGGTTAATATTGTTGTATGAGGGGTCAGGAATTAGGAATTAGGAATTAGGAATTAGGAATTAGGAATTAGGAATTAGGAATTAGGAATTAGGAATTAGGAATTAGGAATTAGGAATTAGGAAAAATGATATAACTCATTGTGATGTGTCAAGAGATATTTATCGAAAAGTCAAGTAAATAGATTGGAACCGAAACTTGCGTAATAATAAAATATATGTCGGGATAGTTTGTTGTTTGCTTATTGTTCTTTCATCGTGTGGATACAGTTTTAGAGGGGGCGGTAATTTGCCGGAAGGCATAAAAAGTCTTTTCATAAAGATTCTTAAAAATCGAACTTCTGAAACCGGCGCAGAAAATATTTTTACAAATGATCTTATTTATGAAGTTACCAGCCACGGCAATGTAGTTTTAACTGACGAAGGCAACGCTGATGCTATTCTTTCCGGGGTCATTAAATCCATGCGCATTGATGCAATTTCCCACAGGGATACATACTCATCGCTTGAAAGGCGGGTAATTATCTCAATAGACTTGAAATTGACAGATCAGACCGGCAGAGTAATATGGTCGGCAAAAGACATTTCCGCAAACAAAGACTATATTGTTTCATCTGATAAACAAACAACAGAAAGATACAGACGGGAAGCTATCATAACTCTTTCTAAAAGGCTTGCAGAAAAAGTTTATAATCGTTTAACTGACAATTTTTAAACCCCGTTCCTCTATATTTTCGTAAAAAAAGGGGCACGAAGCGCCGTGTCCCCCTTCTTTGTTTCGCTCGTTTTTTGATTTGACATTAGGCAGCAGTCGCAACTACAAGTTTTGACAAGCGTGATATTTTTCTGGCGGCTGTTTTTTTATGGATCACACCTTTTTTTGCTGAGTTGTCAATTATTGATTGAGCTGTATTAAGCTTTTTTAAAGTTATTTCGCTGGAATCTTTATTTAAAGATAATCGTACTTCCTTGGTTACCTTTTTAATTCTGGTTTTTATAGACTTGTTTCGAATGCGTTTAATTTCATTTTGCGTAGCGCGTTTTACTGCTGATTTATGATTAGCCAATTACAAACTCCTTTCTAAAAGATTTAAAAATCGTATTTATATTATTTTTGGAATATGGCTGTCAAGAAAATTTGTTGTAATTTATGGAATGTGGACGAAATAACTTTCCCAGGTAGGCGCACAGATTTGGGTCGAATTTGCCCAAATCTCAAATATAGGCTCAGATCACAAAAGTTGATGGAATAGCGAGCTATTTCAATATGTTTGTGAGTTGATGCTGAAAACCAGGTTGCCGTCATAAACATTCTCAGGCAGATAAACGAACAGAAGGAAATTACAATTTTGTTTACTACTCACGACAGACGCCAGGTTGCTTCTTTGGCCCATCATATTCTGTTTCTGGATCACGGCAAACTGATCTCGTCAGTTCAAGAGAATATTTTTAGGAACATGGTGGCAGAAGCCGCTATTTTCCCGAAAGAAGTTTGATTGTGGCGAGTTCAGGGGTCAGGGATCGGGGGTCAAAGGGATTTCTCAAACTGCAAAATACATGGACAGATGTGGAACGTCGGATGATACATATTTGACAGAAGAGAAGATATCGCCTGGGATGATAAGGAAATTGTGATTTGGGGTATGTAGGAGGCATTTAGTTTGAACCTGCATGTTCAGCCGCCCAGTCTTTCTTTTTTTTGTGCATTAGTGAGGGGAAAGGTGCTATGTTGTTGAGATTTTTCTTGACTTATAGCTCCTTTTGTGCCTATCTATAACAATAAACATTGTATATTCCTCCCCGTTAATAAAGCTTTTACT
>JAJSZO010000126.1 GCA_030262795.1 Deltaproteobacteria bacterium
ATTCATTCACGGGTATTATGCTTAAATGTGTAGCAATCATTTTACGTTCTGCTCCCATAAGAAACAAAGCAAAACCGAGCAAGTTTCGCACCACTCCTTCCCCGAGAGCTTGAATGGTACGATCTATTCTTCTTCTGGATTTGTTTGTTGACAGGTAAAAGTCAACAATCAGGTTTATCTGGAAATTTGACATATCGACAACCTCCTTGCATCTCATACGTTTTCAAGGAGATTGTTACACATCTGTGGCTATATTGCAAGATATTAAAGTGATTCTGCGCCTAAAAACTATATAAAACGCATGAGATATTGAAAGATATCTAAACATATCAAACTACCAATTTAAGGCTCAGAACTTATGGGACACGGCAATGGTGACATTGTCTGAATCTTATTCATTCACGGGTATTGAGATTCTAAATTGACAATTTATTAGAAAATTGATAAATATATGCTCAAGATGAGCAGGTGTTTTACATCACATCAAGAGCTGTGAGTAATTCCATTGATTTTACCGAACCCCATGCAACAACTTAAACATTTTAACCGTAAACCGTGGATATGAGCAATTGCCAACTATGTATAAAGAAACTGAAAATTTAAAGGAACAATTTATTCAGCAAACTGAAATATCAGAGACAGGCACAATAAACTCTCTTGGTTTGTGTCTCGGAGCTTCTACTATATCCATTGTACATATGGAAACAAAAAGAGGTATTAATGGCTCTGAAATAAAGCCGCGAATAGTCAAATTTTCAATCCACCCTCACGAAGGGAATCCAAAACAAACCCTGCTTTCTGCTATAGAAAAATTTGACTTAAAATTATTTGACAGAATCGCCGCAACAGGCAGGAAATTCCGTAAGTTTGTCAACATTTCATCCATACCGGAACCCGAAGCTGTTGAATTAGCATATAAATTTGTCAAACCCGAAGGTATCTCATGCCCGGCGATTGTCTCTGCAGGCGGAGAAACGTTCATGGTATATGTTTTAAACAGATTTGGTCAAATATCAAATGTGGTGACAGGCAACAAGTGTGCATCCGGGACAGGTGAATTCCTTCTTCAACAGCTTCGTAGGATGAATGTATCAATGGAAGAGGCTGCTCAGTGGGCCGCAGCAGAAGATCCGTATAATGTATCAGGCAGATGTTCCGTTTTCTGCAAGTCAGACTGCACTCATGCAACAAACAAAGGCATCCCGAAATCCAGAGTAACGGCAGGCCTTTGCAGGATGATGGCAAACAAGATACTGGAGCTTCTGAAAAAGGTTGAAAGACAAAATATCATGATCACCGGCGGGACAGCTCGCAACAGGATGATGATTGAATATTTGCATAAGGAGATCCCGAATCTTATAGTTCCGGAAGAAGCGCCATATTTCGAAGCCATGGGCGCCGCACTCTGGGCGCTTAATAACGAAACCGCTCCTTTTACCGGGATATCAAACCTTTTTGAGAAAGAAATTAAATCATTTAACACACTTTCTCCGCTTCTCAATTTCAAGGACATGGTAGAATTCAAGACAATTGAGATGAGAGATATAAAGCCGGGAGATGTTTGCCTGCTGGGACTGGATGTGGGCTCTACTACCACCAAAGCTGTTCTTCTGCGAAAACGTGATAACGCAATGCTTGCGTCTGTATATCTGCGCACAAACGGTGATCCGATCGGCGCTTCCCGGAATTGTTATCAAAATATTCTTGATCAGATAAAAGAAAAAATAGATCCTGATGAAATATCAATTACGGGTCTTGGTGTCTGCGGTTCAGGCCGTCAAATCGCAGGTCTTCACGCCTTAACTAAGGGTATAATCAATGAAATAATCGCACATGCAACTGCTGCCGTATATTTTGATTGCAAGGTAGATACTATATTCGAAATCGGAGGACAGGATGCCAAATACACTTATATAACAAACTCTGTGCCCTCTGATTATGCAATGAACGAAGCGTGTTCAGCCGGAACAGGGTCTTTCCTTGAAGAATCTGCTTATGAAACTCTCGGTGTAAAAATGGATGATATAGCAAATATCGCACTTAAGGGAAAAAATCCGCCCAATTTCAATGATCAGTGCGCGGCATTTATCTCATCTGACATAAAAAATGCCATTCACGAAGGAGTAAAGCACGAAGATATTGTTGCAGGACTGGTTTATTCAATATGCATGAATTATTCAAACAGGGTAAAAGGCAATAAACCGGTTGGTGAAAAGGTCTTTATGCAGGGAGGAGTCTGCTACAACAAAGCGATTCCGTTAGCCATGGCTGCACTTGTCGGCAAACCGATAATCGTTCCGCCGGAACCCGGCCTTATGGGAGCTTTCGGTGTTGCCCTTGAGGTCAAAAAAAGAATTGAAACAGGATTAATGGCAGAGAAAGACTTTAACCTCAGGACGCTTGCAAACAGAGAGGTAACGTACGGAAAATCTTTCACTTGCAAAGGCGGCAAGGAGAAATGCGACCGGCATTGCGAGATAGCGATGATCGGGCTTGAAGGCAAGAAATATCCTTTTGGAGGAGCATGCAACAGGTATTACAACTTACGGCAAAAAATAAACTATAATGTAGGGGAGCTGGATCTGGTTCAGATCAGGCAGAAACTGATATTTGAAAAGTACGGCGCAAAACTGCCTGAGAAAATCGGAAAAAAGCGCAAAGGAAAAATCGGGATAAACAGAAGTTTTATGGTCAATACCTTTTATCCTCTTTATTCCACTTTTTTTGCTGAACTGGGGTTCGAGCCTGTATTGCCGAATGCAACTTCAAAACAGGGAATTGATCAGAGAAACGCGGCATTCTGCTTTCCCGCTGAACTGTCTCATGGTTTTTTTCACTCCCTGATCACTATGGAAAATCCTCCTGATTTTATATTTTTACCTCATTTCAAAGCAGTTCATGTTCCAAATGGTTATTCAAGCTCCCAGGTTTGTCCCTTTGTGCAGGGTGAAACATATTATCTTCAGGTAACATTCCGCGAAAAACTTGAAGAACTTAAAAGAAAAGGAATAAAAATACTTTCTCCCCTTATAAATCTGACAGAAGGTCTGGAAAACGCCGGAAAGCCCCTGATTGAAACCGCGAGAAAGATGGGAATCAATCGGAAAGAAGCTGATAAGGCTTTCAAAAAGGCATTGCAAAAACAAATTGAATGCATGGATGAAATGAAGGCTATTGGGAAAAAGGCACTCGAAAAACTTGAATCCGAACCTGAAAAGACATGTATGGTTATATTTGCAAGATCATACAATGGATTCGTTAAAGAAGCCCACATGGGTATTCCAAACAAACTGGCCTCAAGGGGGGTTCTTGTAATACCCTTTGATTTTCTTCCTTTTGATAATGAAAAGACAAAGCGCCATATGTACTGGGGAATGGGACAGATGATACTTAAGGCCTGCAAATTTGTAAAAAGGCATCCCCAGCTTTTTGGCGTTTATATTAGCAATTTTTCATGCGGTCCTGATTCATTTATAATCGGATATTTCAGAAATTACATGGGTCAAAAACCCTCTCTTACTCTTGAACTTGACAGCCTTACGGCAGATGCAGGAATTGAAACAAGGGTGGAAGCTTTTCTCGACATAGTATCAGCTTTCAGACAACTTACAGCAAATAAAATGATTGCGCTGAAAGAAAGTTCCTTTGTTCCTGCCTCTCTCGTGATTGAAGATGATATTGCAAAAATCATAACATCTTCGGGCAAAAAAGTTTTGCTGACTGACCCGCGTGTAACTCTTTTAATACCTTCTCTTGGCAAGATAGGTTCTGAATCATTTGCTGCTGTATTTCGCGGAAAAGGTATTAAAGCAATAGCCCATCCTCCGGCTGATGAATCTGTACTTAAACTTGGCCGTGCAAATACGTCCTGCAAAGAATGCCTGCCGCTTATACTGACTACAGGAACTTTGCTCAATTATATCCGCAACAAGAAGCAAACTGACGAAATTCTTGTATACTTTATGCCTACAGGTTCCGGACCGTGTCGGTTTGGCCAGTACTACATATTTATGGAAGATCTTGTAAAAAGGCTTGAGCTTTCTGATACAGCTATACTTTCGTTATCATCAGAAAATACTTATGCCGGGCTGGGCAACGATTTTCAGCTTCAGGCATGGAACGCTATATTGGTATCCGATGTAATGGAAGATATCAGATCCATGATACTAACTAATGCAGCAGATACAAAAGAAGCTATTAAAATATTCAATGAAGAGTGGCAGATGATATTAGCGAGCCTGGAACTTGGAAATTTCTCTAAGCTTGAAAAGCAACTATCCATAACCGCCAAACGGTTCAGCCATATCCAGCTAAAGCGGCCGGTAGAGGAAGTGCCGTTCATTTCGCTTACAGGTGAAATATTTGTCCGAAGAGATGACATTTCACGTCAATATTTGACTGAACGCCTTGCAGAAGCTGGTTTTGCAGTGATCTGTACGCCTGTGGCAGAGTGGATTTTATATTCCGACTATATTTTGGAAAACAATTATTCTGATTATAAAATGTCACACTTGGAAAAGTTGAAGTTTTTAATCAAAAAAAAATTTATATCAAAACATGAAAAGCGTATCAAGTCTTTACTGTCACGTTCAGGGCTTGTTTACGCAGAACCGCTTGATATGAAATCAATAATCAACAATGCCTCGCCTTTTATTTCTCCATATCTGACCGGTGAAGCCATTTTGACAGTGGGCGGCGCTCTCACCGAAGTCGCATCCCATGTTTGTGGCGCAATAGCCATAGGCCCTTTTGGCTGTATGCCCAACCGACTTTCAGAGTCTATTCTCAACGTCACTATGAACAGAGACGGAAAACTTGCAACTGATTCTAAAAATAAACAACTCAGGCATATACTCACGGATATAGAAGACCTGCCCTTTATGGCTATAGAAAGTGATGGATCGCCTTTCCCCCAGGTCATAAATGCAAAGCTGGAAACCTTTTGTATTCGAGCTGAACGCCTTCATAACAAAATGCTTGAAGCCAGCCGGAAAAACAGAAAATGAAAGGAATGCAGACCATGCTTGCAAACGATGAAATTAGAGCTTTTCTAAAAGATATAGAGGCCGATAATGTGGAGCGAACTGTCTCCACCAGCAAAACAGATAAATTCTGCCAGGCTATCTGCGCCTTTGCTAACGACATGCCCGGATACAGCGCCCCTGGATATCTGTTTATTGGTACAGATGATAAAACCGGAAAAATTGCCGGTATTGAAATCACAGATCAACTTCTGCAAAATCTTGCCGGCTATCGCGACTCCGGCCAGATTGTGCCACTGCCGTCTATTACGGTTCAGAAGCGCTCTTTTCCTGAAGGAGATATTGCTGTAGTTGAGGTAAAGCCTTCCGACATGCCTCCTGTTCGTTACCGGGGCAGGGTCTGGATCAGGGTGGGACCACGACGGGCTGTTGCCACGGAACAGGAGGAACGGATACTCACCGAACGTCGAGCGCACAGCGCCAGAAGTTTTGACCTCCTGCCCTGTATCGGTTGCGGTCCCGACCAAATGTCTCTTTCTCTGTTTCAACTTGATTATCGGAACGCAGCAATAGCTCCGGAAATCATCGAAGAAAATGATCGTGATCTTTGGAGCGTCGGAAATCTGAATGCTTAAATCATATCTGAAGAAGATATTTAAAATCGCAAATCAGGGAGATGCTAGAGAAGAAAGTTATTATTCGACCCTTGATGAATTATTTAAAAAAATAGCGCAATCTTTCGGCAAAAGCAAAATACACATTACCACGCCACCCAAGAGTACTGAGGCCGGCAATCCTGATTTTCGGATCTGGGATGGGAAGCAGCATATTGTAGGTTATGCAACCAAAATAAGGAGAGATAAATGTATTTTTGGAAAACAAAACAACTTGCAGCATTCATAAAGGATGCAGGACTTACTGAAAATATCAGAAAAAATTATTATTTGGCCACTTCAATTCTCATGCTTATCAGCATCTATTTAATAGCTTTGTCTCCACCTAAGAATTATTACGCAATTATTGTAGAGGCTGTTTCTGCACTCGCAATAACTATAATAGGGATTAAAACCACCTTTTCCGCAAATAATGGAGAGAAAGGATCAGACTATGTGGGAAGAATGATTGTATTATCATTACCTTTGGTAATCAAAATATTGGTAATTGGTTTTCTTTTTGGTTTGATAGTTGGAGTTTATATCGGTATTTCAGGTAATTCTGATGTTGAAAGTTGGGCGACTATGATACTTTCCATATCTCTACAAGCGTGGTTTTTTTGGAGGTTAAATATACATTTAAAATGCATAAATGCATAACTAGGCGCTGAACTCAGACGGCTAAAACCGGGGCATTTATAATAATTACGCAGTAAGGAACGGGGACGAAATAACTTCCGCAACTATGCATCTCAGCTTCAGGCCACCTTTGATCAAATCTGTGCGCCTACTTGCGGAAGTTAATTCGTCCCAGTTCCTAAGCAACTTTTTGAGCTTTCCATAAAGCCTTATCAATTAACACGCCGCTGGTTAGCTCTTCGATATATAGAGGCTAAAGCTCCAACAATCGAAAATCTGGATTTGATAGAAAATTCAGAACAGCTAAAGAGGTACAGAAACACATTCCCCAATTTTTTGGTAGTCCCTACAAAGCAATGCAGGTTTGAAAATATCCACCTTTTTTGCTTTGTAAACACCTGATTTTTCGCCATGTGCTACCAGAAGCCATGATATGTAACCTTTTGAAATTATTGACCCGCACTGTTTTGTAGGAACTACCCAGGAAATGATACTTAGACGGAACTGCCTGGTTAAGATGGTGGCTAGACTTTTCGGGATTTTCGCAGGAAAAAGTTTTGTTTTCAAACTGTTTAAATCAAGCCAAATCGTATAAATGGTTGCTTAATTGGCTATATTTTATATAGCGTTTATAGCCAAAAGGGAAAGATTGTTGACTAAATGGCTAAAAAATGACAATCTATAAAAAATCGTTTTCATCCAGGGCAAGCTGATTTTTTCTATGAATGCAAGATAACTTGTTATGATATCAAGAAAGAACAATCAAATGAAACCCAAAATGATAAAATATAATAAGAATTTTGTCGGAAGAAAACATGAACTGGGGAAGCTGTTCGAAATCAGCAACAGTAGCGAGGCTTCAATAGTTGTCGTTTATGGCAGACGACGGGTTGGAAAGACCGAACTTCTCGAACAGGCATTCAGGAAACGAAATATTTTGAAATTTGAAGGTATCGAAGGATTGTCGCAATCTGAACAGATGGAACATGTGATGTGGTAGTTTTCTGAATACAGCAATAATGCTTTATTGGCACAAGTCAAAATCCGAAGTTGGACCGAATTTTTTAAGCTCATTGCTGATGTTGTTAAAAAAGGGATTTGGATACTTTATTTTGAAGAAGTTCAGTGGTTGGCTGATTATAAAGATAAATTTAT
>JAJSZO010000127.1 GCA_030262795.1 Deltaproteobacteria bacterium
ACGTTTTAGGTCAGCGGCGCCGCAGCTTTTTGCGCCGTCCGCTGGACCGTGAAGTTAGGCGGGGTGCGATTAACGAGTCTGACTCTGAGGGATCTCCATTCCATTTTTGCTACTTCGTTTTCTGCCGCTTCTGCTTCATTAGAGATTTAACTTTGGCAAGTGTTTTAGGATCGTTTCCGTACGCTTCTAAAATTTTCACAAAGAGTTCGAAATAGAGAAGTCTCTTGTCCACATAATATTTATCCTCCCAATAGTGTTTATCCTTTCCCAACCAATTGTCGTGATCACTTTCTAATAATTTCCGTATTGTATGATCTGCTTTTTCTATGCTTCCTGTTGCATGATAAAGGGTCGCGAGCCAAAATTCTGGGCAGTCCTTTAGGCCCATTTGGGAGCGGCGTGACGCGCCTGTTGACATCAAGTATTCAAGTTCCTTTATCCGTTCATTGAGAGGCATGCCAAGCTTGGGAGTGAGGATATCTGCTTCTTTCATAGCATAACGATGAAATATACCCATTGAACTTTTCTGGGCACGGGTGCGAATTCGCCGCGACCAGATGTCGTCACCGGTTGCTAGATCTGTGGCCCGATGATACTCACGGATTGCTTCAGCGCATGCTTGCGCATCGTCAGCGCCACTATATTCAAGACCCCTATGAGGACACAGATAAGCTGTAGCCAGAGATCGGGCGAGATAGAAATGATAACGTGCTTCATTAGGCCGGTTCTGGATTGCACGCCGAATAAGGGTTACGCCTTCACCAGCCCTCTGCGGTGATTTATGCGAAAGCACGGCAAGGAGAAGACCAAGTTCGACAAGCAGCTCCGGATTCTCGGGAGCGAGCTTATGCGCTTTTTCTAGAACTTTAATCGCCTCTTTCGTGCGCGTTCCCCTAGTTTTTAGGATCAGGGCTTCTTCAAGAAGTAATTCAATATCATCTTGCAGAATTGGATTGAGCGCCTGGAGTTGGTAGATGCGTGTTAAAACGGCATCGATTTCCGAATCTGATACACGTGCAAATAGATTTGTAAAGAGAGCGCTATCGTAATCAGGCCTCAAGGCAAAATCATTTCCTGGATCCCCTGGTGGAAATGCTTTAAATGTCAGATGACGCCGCACTGTACTGATGATTCGAAGATGCACCTTGATATTGTTTTTGTCGACCTCGAAAACCTTCTCGTATTCCTTTATCGCTTGATCGTACCTCTGTTGTGTAGCTAAACGGTCGCCAGCAAATAAATGAATTTTCACCTTCTCGCGGATTTGCCGAGCTTCTTGGAGTTGGCTGATTATCATCCAACTTCCAAGGATGACCCCGATTGTTGCTCCGATTAGACCGACGACCGCTGAGGTTCTCTTGAACCAGCTAACGGGCTCAGAAGTTCTTTCGTTCGATGCCATGTTTAACCATCCTTGCCATGGATTTCCTTATGCTTATAGTTTCGGAGGCTGCACCGGATAGCCGGGGGCTGTTACCAGCTTAGAACCGTGCTTGAAAATTTCCCTTCACACGGCTCAAGCATCCAATAAGGCAAACCCTTGAGGGGTTGCCCGCTGATGAATAATTAAATACAAACTGACAGCCATAATCCATTCGGGGAAGGCGCATGCACTGATATAATAACTGCGTTCATTTGCTTTTCTTCCTTAATATGGTTCTCTCGGTATTTTCAGAATAGGACACAAGTCGGACGTCTGCCCCCTTTCAGGTCGGGCAAAGTTTGGACGAAGCCGCTATGCGGCGGAAAAAAAGAACAAAACGCCCTTCAGGCGAATTAATTTTATAATTTCCTAAACAATCAAAAATAGTGTATAGCTCCTATACTTGTGCAATTTCGAGCACTTTTAAGAAAGGAGTATACCATAAATCAAACAAAAGTAAATCGATTTAAGAAACTATATCAACGTCACCTGAGATTACTCAAACTTCAGGGTAAAAACCGGAAAACCATTGATGCATACTCTCGGGCTGTCCGATGAATCAGTGAACATTTTGATTGCTGCCCCGATCAATTGACCCCCGAACAATTAGAAATCTATTTTGCCAGACTGGTTGAGACCCACTCCTGGAGCACAGTCAAAGTGGATCGACTTGGACTGCAATTCTTTTGGCGGTATGTGCTTAAACTTGATTGGCAATGGGTTAATATTATAAAGCCTCCAATGTTAACACTGCGCGTCCTTGTATCATCACGGTTTCATGTTGTGCCGGAACAAAAGTTGTCCATTGGCAAACTAACAATTCAAGAGACCATGTGCTATACCGGAAAAAATGTAGAAAGGTTTTGTAGCCGCTCTCACCAAGTCCGAAAAAACGACAAAAGGAGGTCACGCCAACCATTTCAGATGTTCCGATAAAACCTATAATAATCATACAAAATATCAACCAGGTACTATGGCGTGAAACAACACTACGAAATGAATACAATGCGTTATAAAAACATGTGAGCATTCTAATCCCCTTATCTTTTTTTTATAAAAATGAGAACAATAAGGAGATTGATATCAATTAATGTTAAGTTTGTCTATAGCTAATAGCAAGTAATCGTAGATTTGTTTGCAGATTTTTCCAATTTTTCCAATGCTACTAAATTTTAAAAAGGTAAAAGTTTGCGCTATGATTAAACTATAAATCAAAATTTTGTTTATAGAAAAGATTTGCTATAATTTCAATAGATTATCCCATAGCTACGCAAAAGACATATTTAAGCAAAAAATGTGCTGAACGGTATTGGTGATGCATAGAAGGAAAGAGACTACAAAGAAATACATCCCATGAAAATATGTTGACACAATATAATCGTTACTTTATTCTTTGAATAAATATTTCTCATTACAAAAACTTTGAACGATTAATGACATCACAAAATAACCTCAAAAAAAGTATTCAAAAAATCCTGGTTTTTCAGCAAAATGGCAGGGGAGAAAGCAAAATACATGGAATCATAAAATATGGAAAAAACCTTTTTGACTTGCAAATAATATCAATCAACCAACCCCTGCCCCCTGTAATTGACGATTCAATACAATATCTGCCCCATGACATCAATGCCGACCTGGTATTAGATTATCTTGCACATCCTGACCTTTCACATGATCTTGGAGTTATGTGCGTCAATAAAAAGATTCCTGTAATCGCAACAGGTAAAAAACCGCAAGTTAAAGGTGTCTTTACGCCTCCCACATGATGTGGTTTATCAAGGCAGGTCTGCCTTGGTCTTTATGGCGAGAAATTCGGCTTGCCGGAATTTTCTATTAAAATCGCTGCCGGAAGGATTGCCGATATCAAAATACTAAGGGGCGCTCCCTGCGGAGCCACGTGGAAAGCATCTGAGCGCATCTTAAACCTGTCCGTGCAAGATGCTGTTGAACATATAGGCCTGGAAACACAGTTCTTTTGTAAAGCTGACCCCTCAGGATGGGATCCGATCTATGGGAAAAGTCCTGTTCACTTAGCCGGCGAACTACACAAAGCAGCGCTCAACCGGGCCATGCGACACATCCCATGAAAATCATTGACATAAATGTTGGCTTGAATTATTCAGGCCATTACCCGTTGCCTCCCCAAAATTCGTTATAATCAGGAAATAAAAAGGATTTAAAAAAATACAGGGATGAAAAATAATGAAAAAATTGCATTAGTTGTCGGCGGAAGTCGAGGGATCGGAAAAGCAACAGCAATTCGGCTTGCCAAGTCTGGTTTTAATATTTGGCTTACCTATCGAAATAATCACGATGCTGCCGATAAAACAAAGGAAGAAATAGAAAAAGCAGGGAGATTCTGTCAAACTCTTTCATTTGATGTCTCTGATTATAAAGAAACAGAGGCAGCCTTAGAAAAAATTGCAGATGATAATCCACCTGATGTAGTGGTATATAATGCAGGCATAACCCGTGATAACCTTATGATGTGGATGACAAAGGAAGAATGGGATTCAGTTCTTTCTGTAAATCTTGATGGATTTTACAATGTCATGCATGCTATATTGTTTCCAATGCTTCGTGAGAAACAGGGACGAATCATTGTAGTTTCTTCCACTTCAGGCCAAATCGGTCAAGCCGGTCAGGTAAACTACTCTGCATCAAAAGCAGGGTTGATTGGTGCTGCAAAAGCATTGGCAAGGGAAGTTGGAAAGAGAAATATTATTGTTAATGTAGTTGCTCCGGGAGTGATTGAAACAGATATGACCGAAGATCTCTCAAAAAAGGACATTTTGCCTCTTATCCCGCTTAATCGTTTTGGAAGTTCCGCAGATGTTGCATCAGTCGTTAATTTTTTATGCAGCGAAGAAAATATGTATATCCACGGTCAGGTTATCGGCATTAACGGAGGGCTGGCCATATAAATTGAAAAAGTATGATAATATAGTTGTGGGAAGCGGTATTAGCGGATTGACGCTTGCTCTTTTGCTTGGCATGAACGGCCATTCTGTTCTGCTTCTTGAAAAAAATACACGTATCGGCGGATCACTCGCAAGATTTTACAGACAGGGAATTCCTTTTGATACAGGTTTTCATTTTACCGGTGGATTTTATAAGAACGGAATTCTTCACGATATGCTGACCGTTCTTGGGATCCATGATTATATCAGGCCGATTTATATTGCACAGGGTAAAAACAACCGTTTTGTTTTTGAAAAAGAACAGGCTGTATTTGACCTGCCGGTCGGTTACCAGGCAGTTATTTCAAAATTCAAGGATTATTTTCCATCAGAAACAACCGCTATTGACCGTTATTTTGATATGGTCAGGGATGTCTGTTCCAGAACCGTTTCAATGGATTTGCGCAACATCACTCTTTCTCCGAATGTTATAAATGAGGATTATATAAGCCTTGACAAAGTCCTAAACAGCTTAACTGACAATCGTTTGCTCAAAGGATTGCTGTCTGGTTTCTGCATGTGCCACGGAGTTAAGCCTGCAGAAATTTCGTTTGCAAATCACAGCCGTGTCAGTTACGACCTGTATAAGTCCATGTCTCGTGTTAAAGACGGCGGAGATGCCTTTATCAAAGCCTTTAAAGAACGTTTTGCGAAACTTGATATTGATATTATGTGCGGTAGCTTTATCAAGGAATGTATTGATATAAAGAATGATCATGTTGGACGCTTTGTTTTGAACAATGGAGATGAAATCTCCTGTAAGCACTGTGTTTTTACAATTCATCCTCAAGAAATCTTAAAGATCCTTCCACAGAAACATTTGAGCAAAGCTTTTATTGATCGAATAAAGTCTTTTGAAGCATCAGCAGGTTTTTTTTCTGTATACGGAATTGTGGAATCGGACAATGCTGTTGATACGCTTGAGCCAACAACTCTTTCTCTGTTTCCGACAGCCGACATTAACTTATTAATAGATCCATATAATCCTGGCCCGCCTGCCATGGTAATCATGAAAAACACAGAAACGGTCAATGCCAAATCATACAGCGTGTTGAATGCCCTTGAAGTTTCTTTCCCTGAAAATGTTGAGGACTGGAAAAATTCAAAAAAAGGAAAACGTCCTGACGGCTATATGAAGTACAAGCAAGAACGCATTAATAATATAAGTAAACGCGTTATCAATATTTATCCGGAATATAGTGATTCATTTAAAGTGGTCGATGCTGCATCTATATTAACATTCAAAGATTATCTGCATTCTCCTCATGGTTCGGCTTATGGAATCAAACAAAAAATTGGACAGTTTAATCTTTTTGGCAAGCTTCCCCTGCGAAATGTGTATGCTGCCGGTCAAAGTTCCGTATTACCGGGTCTTGTAGGCGCAATGATGTCATCTTTTATTGTGGGACGTGCTGTAGTTGGCAAAGACGATTACAATCGTTTTATTGGACGGGGATTAGAAAGTTGAAACGCGTAGTTATATCAGGTGTCGGAGCTGTATCGGCTATGGGAAATGATGTTCCTTCGCTTGTCAAAGGAATTGAAGATGGAAGAAGTGCTGTCCATTATATGGAAGGATGGAATAAATATATTGGCCTGCGCAGTCTTGTCGGCGCACCAGCGGAATTAATAAACGAAAAAGCCATACCGCGCAAAAACAGACGGTCAATGGGCAGAATGAGTATTTTTGCTGTTCAGGCGACAGAGCAGGCTCTATCAGACGCGGGTATAAAACATGAAGAATTAACTTCAGGCCGGATTGGCTGTATTATCGGCTCAACAATGGGAAGCGCCAAAAGTCTTAATGAAACATTTGAAATCATGCTGCCGCAAAAAGATTTGACGCAGCTTTCATCGATGAAGTTTTTTCAGTGTGTTTCACATACAGCGGTCATGAATGTATCACAGTGTTTGGGCATTACAGGCTACGTTCTTGCGACCTCGGCAGCCTGCGCTTCAGCATTACAGGCAGTCAGTGTAGGATATGACTTAATAAGGCTTGGGAAGCAGGATGCTGTTCTTTGCGGTGGTGCGGAAGAACTTCATCCTACAGTAACCGGTTCTTTTGATGTTCTTTTTGCAGCGTCGTCAAGCTATAACGACAAACCACATAAAACGCCCCGGCCTTTTGACAGAGACCGCGACGGACTGGTATGCGGCGAAGGAAGCGGAATACTGGTAATTGAAGAATACAAACGCGCCTTAAAACGAAATGCAAAAATATACGCAGAAATCATAGGATATCATACTTGTGGAAGTGGTATGCATGTAAGCCAGCCTGACAAAAAATCAATAGCTTCTTGCCTCAGGCAAGCACTTGCAAGTGCAAACGTTTCTTCTAACGAAGTTGATTATATTAATGCCCATGCAACAGCAACCATACAGGGAGACAAGGAAGAAGCCGGCGCAATAAAAGAAGTTTTAGGAGATTTAACACCTGTAAGCAGCCTGAAGGGATATATAGGGCACACTCTGGGTGCATCCGGGGCGCTGGAATTAATTGTATCGCTTGCAATGATGGAGAAAGGCATAATATATCCTACCCTGAACTTAGATAACATTAGTCCTGACTGCCAGGGTATCAATCATGTAATGGAGCCTGTTTCTAAAGATATTTCAATTATGGTTAAAAACTGTTTTGCATTTGGTGGTATAAATTCTGTACTGGTATATAAAAAATTATGAAACACAAAATCACGGAAAACGAAATAATTAAAATGACAAACCAGGTTTTTGAAGAGTCGTTTGAGATAGAAACAGAAAAACTTCAGCCAAAAATGAATATATTTGAAGACCTGGGGCTGGACAGCCTGGATATTGTTGATCTAATTGTTGCTCTTCAGCAAAAGTTCGACGTTAAAATTCGTAACGATGAGCGAGTCAGGGATATTAGAACGCTGGAGGATGTTTACCGGTTTATTATTATACTGAAAAAAGAAGTGGCATCCTTAGGAACAGAATAAAA
>JAJSZO010000128.1:0-2108 GCA_030262795.1 Deltaproteobacteria bacterium
TGTATGTCAATCAGGGGATATCTTATCCATGTTTTAAGCAGCCTGCCTCCCATGGAAGTCACTGTCCTGTCGATTATATTGACAAGCGTGCCGGATCTTGAACCGGTACGAATATTTTTTATAAGCTCAAGATTTCTACAACTAATGTCATCAACTATAAGATAATTGCTTAATTTGTATGTTTCTATTCCGGTAATATGATCAAGCGGCTGCTTCTGGGTATCTATTACATAAAATATAAGTGCTCCGGCAGCACTGACACCTGACTTTAATTTTTCACATCCAAAACCTTCAAGGGAAACTGTTTTAAATTGTTTTATAAGCCGTTCTCTCCCTCTTTTATACTCAAAAACTCCGTCATCTAAAAAACTTATAGATTTTTCTGATAAAGCATTATTGATCTGCAAAAAAAGGGGAGTATTTTTTATTGAGTTGGGGAGTAGAATTTCGCTTGGGGATATTCGGAGTGCTTCATCTATAATTGAGTGAAAGTTTTTAGATTCATACACCCTGAAAGTTCCGGTTGATATATCTAAACATGAAAGGCCAATAGTATTATCGCAGGCTATGGCAAGAATATAATTATTTGATTTTTCGTCTAATAATTCGTCATCTAAAATCATTCCCGGGGTGATAACCCTGACTACATCTCTTTTTACCAGCCCCTTTGATGCCGTTGGATCCTCAACTTGTTCACATATTGCCACCTTGCAGCCATTGTTTATCAGGCGTGCAATATAATTTTGTGCTGCACGAAAAGGAAAACCGCACATTGGAATTGGATGCTCGTCTTTCTTGTTTCTTGATGTTAAGGTTATTTCAAGTATCTTAGATGCAATCTTTGCATCCTCAAAAAACATTTCATAAAAATCTCCCATTCGATAAAAAAGTATTGAATCAGCGTACTTTTCCTTGATGGATAAGTACTGCTTAATCATGGGAGTTGTTTTAGAAAGATTCATGTACTTTTTTGCTCTTTCTCCTCCTTGTTTTCTTTGTTATTGTCGGATGAGCCTTCTTTTAATGATTCTAATTCATTGATAAGTGATGATATATTTTTATTTTGTGAATCTATTGTGGTACCAAGGCTCGTTACAACTTTTCTGAATCTGAGCCTGTCGAACAGTGTAAATATATATGAGATAATAAAGCCTGTAAAAAAAATGGCAATAAAAAGAACTGCTCTAAACAATTCAGGTGTCTCATATTTTGTAAAGATAAAATCTATGCTTAAAATTTGTTTTACCATAAAAAAATCCTGATTCTGAAAAATAACTATTCCAATTAATCCAAAAATAACTGCCCAGAAACCAATCTTAAAATTTCTCATATTATTTCTCCATTATATCCAAGATGAGCGATTAGCTTTTAGCTCTTATTATTTCAGATGGTTACCATATATTCGATTTTCACTCATTGGGTGAAATATTGAAATTATTGCGCTAAAAGCTCAATTAAGGTTATATCAAGTCCTAATCCCTGATCCCTGCTTTTCTACCTTTTTCCTTTATAAAACTCAACCTTTTTTTCTCTTTGATATTGGTCGAGTGGTATTAGTTCTAATTTTCCCCACAAGCCTATTTCGTTATCCATAATAATCGCAATTCCATTAATACCCTCAATATTTTTTCCAATATCAACAGCTTTTTGAATATCAGCTTTTGATTTAATATGATTGCCTATTGAAGTTGCTGCTGCATCAGCAAGAGGACATGATTCCGATAATACACAGACAGCATCAGCATTGCCAAGGCTTAATGAATGTCCAACACTACCTGATGATGTACACACAGCAGCAGGCTTTTTTGTTGAATCTATTAGAAATCCAATACGTAAGCTTAATGGAGATTTGCCTGCAAAAATACCGATTTTAATTGGTTCCTTGGTCTTTAAAAAAATATCGCCTCCATTTTCTACAACAACTTCATCAGAAAATGATAAAAGATCAAGTCCAACATATTCCGCAATTGCGCCGGCAACCGAAGCCATTGGCCCAACTCCGGCCTTATTGCCTGCACTTATCATATCTCTGACTATGATCGGTGCAGGACCGTTAATTTGCCAAGGTTTAAGTGTTTTTTTAAATTCAGGATACCGATTAATATAGC
>JAJSZO010000128.1:2208-7346 GCA_030262795.1 Deltaproteobacteria bacterium
TTCGTGAGTTTTTCCTGATTTAAATTGATCACACCCGATGCTCAATTTATTTTCAAAAAGCTAAAGCTTTACATTCACTTTATCTGAATTCAGCGTGATAGAATAAATGGGCAAAAAGCGATTATCCTATCTGCTCCTTTACTTTATCTGCTATTTCCCGGCAATATTTCCCGGTTATTTTCAGGGTAGGTCCTTCTACCATTACACGGCAGAGAGGTTGTGTGCCGGAATAACGGACAAGCACCCTTCCCTTTCCGGCCAAATTTTTCTCGACCGCCTTTATTATCTCAGTAATCTGCGAAACAGATAAAATGTCAGGCTTGTTTTTAACTTCAACATTGATAAGAACCTGAGGGAACACATCCATAATTTTGACGAGTTCAGACAGAGGCTTTGATTCATCTTTTATAGCATCAATTAATTTTAAAGCAGTAAGAATGCCGTCACCTGTTGTTTGGTGATCCAAAAAAATCATATGACCCGAATCCTCGCCTCCAAGAACAGCCCCTGAATGAATCATGCTTTCTATAACATATCGATCTCCAACTTTTGCCTTAATATGTTTAATGCCCATATCTTCTAATGCAATACCAAGCCCCATATTGCTCATTATTGTACTAACAACTGTATTGTTTTTGAGCCGGCCTCTTTTTTTCATGTTTTTTGCACATATGGCAAGAATCTGATCGCCGGTGATAACATTTCCCTTTTCATCAACAGCAATAAGTCTGTCACCATCGCCATCAAAAGCAAGACCAATGTCTGCACCTTTTTCCAAAACCCTTTTTCTCAATTCCGAAGTATTTTGCGAACCACAATTTTCATTTATATTCCTTCCATCAGGGTCAATAAAAAGCAATTCAACTTCTGCTTCGAGCCTAACAAACAATTCAGGAGTAACCTTGTAAGTTGCTCCATTTGAACAATCAACAACGATTTTCATTCCCTGACAAAACTTTTCCGGCACGTCACTCAAAAGGAAATCCATATAATTCTGTCCCGCATCATCTATTCTATACACTCCTCCTGTCATTCGCACATTTCTGCAAATTGAAGATATTTCGTCACTCAACAATATTTGTTCGATTTCAGCCTCAATTTCATCTGAAAGTTTAAAACCATCTCCCTTAAATATCTTAATTCCATTATCATAAAATGGATTATGAGATGCAGATATAACAATACCGACATCAGCATCAGTTGAAGCTGTTATATATGCAATTCCCGGAGTTGGAAGGACACCTGCAAGGTATGCATCTGCCCCCATGGAACAGATCCCTGATATTAGAGCATATTCAAGCATATAGCCGGATATTCTTGTATCCTTTCCTATAATTATTTTTAGCCTGCCCTTTTCTTTTCTACCAAAAACATATGCAACCGCCCTGCCGACTTTTATAGCCATTTCAGCAGTTATTGGATATTTATTAGCCAGACCCCTTATCCCGTCAGTACCAAATAATTTATTCATAGATTTCTTCCTGATTTTTTTATTTTCCTGTGCGCCTCTGCGGTGAACCATTACCAATATTTCTAATTAGCGCACCTTGGTGCGGACATAAGTGCCTAATAAAGTTCAAAAAAATGGCTTTGCCTCGTTCAGGCATTAGGCATTCTCTCAGTTACGCTATCAACTATCCCTTGCAGCCATTTTGTTCCGAGTTCACTGCTTGTATTTTCAAGCCCCTTTATTACTGATATGTAATTCATGCCTGACTTTTCTATACCTGAATCAATATCTTTGAGAAAAACATCTCTTAAGCTTTTATCGCCTTCATTTAAACGCATGTTACTGATAGAGTCTTCTATTCCACAAAAATCATGTCTATAAAAATCAGGTTGTTTCTTAAAGAAGTCCTTTAACTTTTTTATTCTTTCATCAATTGCCATATCAAGTTTTTCTTTAAGGCCATCAAAAAGGATATCCGGAAAATCATCTGAAATAAACTTTGAACGAACATGTAGATACCACTGCTTGAATGCTATAAGGTTTGCAATATAGATTATATTGTTATTCATTATCCTTTTCGAACTTCGATATATGCCTGACGTAAAAGGAATATTTACGCTCTTATTCAATCCTTCAAAAATGAGACGATCCGGTTTTAATTCATCTTTTCTGCAAATTGAACCTGCTGCTGTTAAAGTGCCGAATGCAAGACGACAAGGTCCTACGAGCCCCCCCTGCCCTCCTAAAAATATCGGCTTTTTGTTAAGCATGACGCCATTGGGAACATCACCGATAAGAGATGCAGTAGCCTTGTCCTGATTTGGTGTATAATTAAAATGGACATAGGAACTTCCGACTTCACTATGGTCTTTCCTGCTGGTTCCGCCTGACATCAAGCAGTCACAAAAGTTAATTAAGCTGCCTAATGTAACAAAAGGTAAAAGTATAGTGTGTTTCAACCCAACCATATGAGCAATACTTGCTTCTTCTTCAAGGATTGTTCCTTCTCTTATATGTGAGCCATAGCCGATGCTGACTTTATTAAGCAAAACAGCTTCTTTTAAAAAACCTCCTTTAACATCAACATTTGTACCAATCTGGCAGTTTTCAATGGTTACAGGGCTTTCATATCCAATCCTTGTATTCTTCAAAATCAGGGTAGAACTCCCAAAAATTTTACACCCGGAATAAATAACAACGCCATCACCGGAAATTCTGTTTGTATCTATTTCACTACCGATTTCAACACTATCAGGATTGGGTATCTTAACCCCTTTTTCTAAAAGCTTTTCAATTTTCGAAATGCTCTGATTCTTCATACTCACCTTCCTTAAACCTAAATTGAGCTATTTTTTACTTGAAAGGATGCCAAAATGCCTAATACCTGAAATTAAGGTGAAGAAGTAATTATAAACGATGAAATGAGTAGAAATCTAAAAATGGCCAGGCAAAAGGATTCCTCCACTTCAGTTTGGGAAAACGAGCGAAATCAGAATCAATAGAGGCCAACTCGCAGCCATGTTTAAGAGCTGCCAAACATGCGTCTTATCATTATAACATTATAGCATCTTTTGAAATGATATCAAGACATCATTTCATGTTTTGAGGCGGCAAAAAGTGGTGTGAGGAACGAACACCGCTTTAATTTCGGTGAAACTTCAGATTAAGAAGTCTGGCAGCGTTATTACCGCAAATGCTTTCTATTTCATCCTTTGAAAGACCGGCCTTCTCGAACTCCTTGAAATATCTATCCGGCTTTAAGAGTGGGAAATCGCTGCCAAAAAGAATTTTGTTCTTTCCAATAATCTGAATCGCTATTTGATATATTTGGGGAAAATAAAGAAAAGGAGATGCGGCTGTATCAAAATAAACATTTTTCAGGTACTCTCCGACTTCCTTTTTCAGGAGATTGAAAAAAAACATCCCCCCGCCCCAGTGTGCAAGAACAATTTTGTTATTTGAAAACTTTCTGACAAAACTGTAGATCTGCTCAAGCGTATTTGGAGTTTTACCAGGATAAAGATGGCCGACAGGCTCGTTGGTGTGAATCAGAACAGGAAGGTTTTTATCTTCGCATATTTCCATAAGCGGCTTAAGCTTTTTCTGTGAAGCCTTATCAATTCCTGATTGATAAAATGCAATTTCGCCAATGCCTGAAAGCCCAGCTTCAAGGCATCTAACAACTTCAGGTACCGCATCTTTGTTAAAAGTATCAATACAGCAGAAACCTGATAAACGCCCAGGAAATCTATCTATAGCTTCCAGAATATAATCGTTGTGTCTTTTAGATAAATCCGAACTTCTCCATGGGAATCCAAAAACTACTGATTTATCAACACCTTCAATATCCATCGAATCTACTATATCTTTTATACCGGCGAGTTTTGATTCAGGAGAGCTGTACAAAAGCTTGAAAGCAGGTTCATATGAAAAGTATTTTTCCCTGTTCTCTCTTATTTCCTCTGGGAAAATATGAGTATGGAAATCTATAATCATTTTAAATCTCCCGCAGCCATACTAATTGGGTGTAAATCACGAGTGTTGTTAAAACAATCACCCCGAACTACAGCCCGGGACATGAATTTTTGTTGAAAACTACGACAAAACACTGCTTTGCCATTACCGTAGCAAAAGCCATCTTATCAAAAATAATCCTAATTACCAACAGTGTTTATTTACACCCAAGAAATACGTTAAGAGCCTATTTCAGTGAGTCATGCACACATGGTTCGTGCCCTTCCGACTGGCCTTTTGGGTCGCACTTAGTCGCCTACTGAAATAGGCTCTAAGTATAGTGAGCCTAACAGTCGGTATAGACGTCGCCAAAGACAAGCATCACGCCCTTATGGGTACAGCGATTTGTCCCCCTACTTGCGATGGAGTAGATTATTTCTGAGTTTTCGATATAAGGTTTTTTATATATTCGTTATCCACTCTGTTTATGGGAAATTCAGCGATTTTGTTCTTTTTTGTCAATATAATTTATCGCTTTCTTCATCTAAGAAAATGCGGGGAGATTGATTGTAAATGTGCTTCCCTTGCTTAAAGTGCTTCTTACAATTATTGTGCCACCCAAAGCTACGGCGAATGCTTTAGCCAAGCTGAGACCCAGGCCAATCCCTGTGGTGGATCGGCTTTGATCGCTTTGATAGAATCGCTCAAATATATGGGGCTGATCTTCTTGCGAGATGCCAATGCCAGTATCTTCAATGACTATATCAATCTGTCCTTCATGTACAAGAACTTCAATGGCAACTGTTCCTCCATCCGGTGTATACTTTATCGCGTTTTCAAGAAGATTTGTCACCATCCGCTGCAGTTTTTTCCTGTCCGTACGCAAATGCAATTCATCCGGAATACTAAGATTTATATTAATGTGTTTATCATCAGCAATTGGCTGAAACAGGTCACAAGCGTCTGAAATCAACTTTGTCAGGTCAAAGTCCTCAATATTCTGTTGTGCAACTCCTGCTTCAGCTTCGGTGATTTCCAGCATCGTGTTGACCATATCTATCAAGGTATCACACTCTTCAATGGTGCTGACAGCCATTTTCTTGAAATCATCGGCGGACTTTTTTCTGACCAATGTCATTTCCGCTATGCCGCGAATCCTTGCGAGAGGACTTCTTAGATCATGGGCGATATTATCATTAATCTCTCTCATTGCCAGCAATATGCTCTGAATGCG
>JAJSZO010000129.1 GCA_030262795.1 Deltaproteobacteria bacterium
CCCTTGCAATTATAAATCCATTCAGCTAAATTAATTTTTTTAGGGAGAAAGAACGAGTAATGCGATCATTTCCCATTTACGAAAGGAGGCCATAAGCCATATGAAAGACAAAAAGAAGGCATTGTATTTGTACGAGGCACTGGAACTCCGTTCAGAGTATGACGCCAGGATTAAGACATTAAAAGACTGTTTGCCTGAATCAAAGCAGAATAGAGACAGGTTTTCATTTACTCAAGATGATGGGATACGTCGCCCCAGCCCGGATTTTGACGCGGCTTCTGCTCGAAATGAGCTAAGAAAGATAGAAAACAAACGACGGAAACTCAACAGTTCTATTCAGCAAGCAAACTTCAACCATTTCATCAACTTTAATGGAGATTCGATTAATCTTAGCGAGGCCTTAGAAATACGCAAGGCCTTGAATGAACAGATTGGTGAATTTCACAATCAAGTAGCAACTTCATCTTACCAAAAAGTGATATACAAGGAAGGTCGGGATATTGTTGAAGAGAACGAAATATCTTATACAGATGCTGTCAAGAATCTCGAACAAGCCAGATTAGCTTTCCGGGAGTTGAACAGAAAGCTTAGATTGGCCTCTTTTGAGACGTTGACAGATTTTCAAGATGAATAAGACCCGGTTTTGGAGACAGGGGAGCAAGTGCGAATGCTTTGGTGACGAAGCATAGCCCAGACCATAGCTTCTGAGAGAGCTTATACTTGAGGGCTGACGACCCACCGTCCGGAAAAGCGTTACACTTTGGAGCAGAAAACAATGCAGCAAATTGAACAAAAAAGCATTATAGCAGTATGGCTCCGCGTCTCCATTTTTAGATCTTTTTTATAGGCTATGTTCGCGTTAAGTGTGGAAAAAAATAATCAAATTTTTTGAATAGCTGATATGTATCACTTTGAGCAATAGTTTACTGTATTGATAACCTATTGAAAAAACAGAGACTTTTTAGAAATTCCACACTTAACGCGAACATAGCCTTTTTATAAGCCAACAAAACTGCCAACGTTATATTTTTCGGCGCATTTATGGGAAACAACAAAAATACATCATAAGAATAGGTCCTTTTGATTGATACAGGCATTTGCATATTAAAGAAAGAGGAAAGATAGTGTTTTTCAGGGTGCAATATGAAACAAAGATTAATCAAATATGGTATCCTGTTGTCAGATATGACACGGCACATGGTTTCGCCCATAGAGATTTGTTGAACCTTAGGAACGTGGACGAATTAACTTCCCCAAGTAGGCGCACAGATTTGGGTCGAATTGCTGCTGAAGTTATACTTTTGCCGGAGTTTGATAAAGAACTGAAGGAATATAATCTCAGATTAGGGAAAAACATAGAATCTGAGGATGGGAAAGTAGTATATATAGCCATAAAGAACATGCGGCCTAAGTTCATAGTATAGGAATTTCCATTTTATGCCTAATGAATTCGGTATCATAGGATATAGGTGATTTTTTGAACGTCGAACATCGAATGATGAAATCGCTTCGCTCTGCCGGTTTATAAATTAGCAGAATACCTTATTCAAAATTCGATGTTGGACGTTCGATGTTGGACGTTCATTTTTTAAGCCCGCCCGAAGGGCGCTAAGTTCTTGTCAAGAATTGATGAAGTTAAATTGGAAGCTGTGGGATGATAGTTTTAGAGTCTTTATTCGGAACATTTGAGCAAAAAACGCAGATGTTGTGAATAAGGACTTTATTCCCTCTTAATCTGTGCCAAAAAATGAGTTGCTGATTTACTAATGGACGCAAGACAGCCCCAACTTTTCCATCCTTGGAGTTATGCTCCCTCTGCACGAACATCACGTCAGTCACGCACAATTATCACTTGTTATCGTGAGTTATTTACTTATTTATAGGATGTCCCGCAATGCATCCCAAAATTCCCTTGGGCGGAAGTAGGCTGTGGCGAAGCCGAAAAACCGCCCATGTTACAGAAGTTCTTCTCTCATCTGGCGCAAAGTTTCTTCTAAAATCTGCAACCGATACTGATCCTTCGGATTTTGTGACTCACGTTTCAATGCAACAATGGTCTCAAGACTAAGAACATAAACTTTGAAACCTTGAAATTCTATCTCAACAGTATCCGTAAAAAGTTCCTCGAAACCACGGCCCTCTTCGATGACCGCCAAAACATCCAGCGGCCCTAAACGTGTTGTTAAAAGTACATGTCCTTTCCCTTTCAGGTCATTCTCATCCGGTTCTATTACTTTGTCATCGGGGCGGCGTTGGCATGCATCAATTGACTTTAGGAACTTCATCAGCTTTTCAATGTTTTCATCAGTCCGACGATGAACAATATCCAGGTCAAATGTGGTAACAGGAGCTCCTTGAACTACAGCAGCCACTCCACCGACAAGAACAAACTCTATACCAGCTTCATTTAGTCCCTTAAGCAGGGCGCTTAGATCGGATACTTGGGGTTTTTTGTTTTTTGAAGGCATTTCTTAACTCAATAAGTGCTCGTATTGTATTATCATTTGCTCGGAGGCGTTCTCCAGGTGTCATTTTTAAAAACATTTTAATTAGACCTTTATCTACCCCGAGTTGCGGATTCTTTTGCTTATCGCTATATCGTGTCATTTCGAATTTAAAAATATTATGAATATACAGTGTTTTTGTAGTAGGTTGCCAACAGCCGCCATTACCATCGGGTAAAGTATACGGGAATTGGTTAAGTGGTTCTTATATCATGCCTATCCTGTTATCCTGTCAAATATTTTGTCTTTGGTAAACTGTAGCTCCTTTTTTATTTATATCATTAGAATAGACAACTGTGCTTTTATAAAAATAATTCTCTCAGCTTATCCTTGTCGTTTTTGATAATTTCCGGCTTTCCGGAATAAGCGATTTTGCCCAGCTTTATTGAATAAACATGATGGCAAACTTCAAGCACCTCACGCACTTTTTGCTCCACGATAAGAACTGTCACTCCAAATTCATGGTTAATCTTGCGAATATAATTCATCATAAAGGTTACCAGTTTAGGTGAAAGGCCAAGAGATGGTTCATCCAGAAGGAGCCTGGGACTGTTTATCAATGCCCTCCCCAGTGCAAGCATCTGTTTTTCACCACCGCTCAATTTGCCCGAGTTTTGCTTTTTTCGCTGCTCAAGTTCAGGAAAAAGCTCCCAAATTTTATTCACTTCAGTTTGAAAGCTCTTTTTAGGCAGATGAAATCCTCCGATCTCCAGATTTTCAAGAACTGTCATTTCATCAAAAACCCTATTGCCTTGAGGTACAAATGCAATCCCATCCATTACATTGGCTTTAGTCGAACGATTGGTAATATCCTTGTTTCTATAACTGACAGTTCCCTTCCACACAGAAATAAGCCCGAATATGGATTTCAAAGCCGTGGACTTCCCTGAACCGTTTGGGCCAATGATAGCGGTAACTTTTCCTTGGGCTGCCTCAAGGTCTATGCCGAAAAGAACCTGTTTTTTACCGTAGCCTGTCTCTAATCTTTCAATTTTCAGCATTTCACTCCAGATAAGCCTCTATCACAGCAGGATCATGTCTGACCGATTCAGGATTTCCCTCTGCAATCTTTCTTGCCTTCATCCATAAAAATCACCCTATCGCATACCTGCATAACCGCTTCAATATTATGTTCGATCAGGACAAAGGTTTTCCCTGCTTCTTGTAGTTTTTTGATTATCGTAAGAATTTTTTCGATCATACTTGGGTTTATGTCTGCCACAGGTTCATCTAACAAAAGCAGGTCAGCTCCAGAAGCCAGACAACATGCCAGAGATGTATCCTATTCAAATTCCGTGGTAAATTAATTTACTTAAAAAATAACTTATTGATATTACACTATTTATTTTTTTTAAAGTTCAAATTTTTCAGTTTTACCACGGAATTTGAATAGGATACCCAGAGATATCATTTTTTGCTGACCATAAGACAAACCCTCTACAAGATCGCTCGCCTTTTCTTCAATGTCCATGAAAGACAGAAGTTCCTTGACCTTTTCCCGATTTCTTCTCTCTTGCTTCTTGACTTGCCCGGGAAAAAAGAAAGTATTTTTCAGGTTTTCTCCGGCCTGATTCTGAAAAGACAGGAGGATGTTGTCCTGGACGGTCATGCGGGTTATTAAACGAAGCTGCTGAAAGGTGCGGACTATTCCCGTTCTTGCAATCTTATAAGAAGGCATTCTGCCCAGATTTTTGCCGTTGTATATTATTTTTCCCGAATCCAGGGGCAGAAAACCGGTGATCACATTAAAGAGAGTTGTTTTTCCGGCCCCGTTAGGTCCAATAATGCCGGTAATGGAATTTCTCGGAATTTCCAAAGAAAAATCATCAAGAGCAACAGTTCCATCGAATTTTTTATTAACGTTTATGATATTTAAAACTTGATCCATATCTTAATCTTATATTCAGCACAAAGCCACGAATGAACACAAATTTACACGAATAAGGAAAAATCTTCTATCGAACAAATCTTTCGTATTTAAGCCTTTCTTTCCCAAAGTTAAGAAGGATTGCCAAACGCATGCCCGTGGCTTTCAAATAGTTAAGCGTTTGAGCCCTATGAGCATCTATGATTTTTTCAACCGACTTAAGTTCTAAGATAATTTTATCTTCGACCAAAATGTCCGCATAATAGTCCCCCACGACTTCTCCATCGAAATAGACCGTTATCGGCGCTTGTTGTTTTGAATAAATTCCTTCTCGTCGTAACAATACCATCATGGCATTTTCGTACACCTTTTCTAAGAATCCATGACCAAGTTTACTGTGTACTTCCATTGCCAAGCCAATGATTTTGTATGAAAGATCTTTATAAAGAATTTTTTCTTCATTCGTGGTCATTCGTGTCATCCGTGGCTAATTGATATATTATTTTTTAAAGGCATACTCCCCTATGAAACCCTGGGGACGGAAGAGCATAAAAATTACCAAAAGAGCGCCATAGATAATCTGTCTCATATTAGCGGCAATGGAACTCGGCATTCCTAAAAAGCGTAGCGCCTCGGGCAGGATAACCAATAGTGTTGCTCCCAGAACAGAACCCCAGATATTACCTGCCCCGCCGATGATCACAATGGATATGATAAAGATGGATTCCATGATGGTGAATGAGGTTGGATCAATGAAACTTATATAGTAGGCATACATTACTCCGGCTACAGAGGCCATGCCGGCGCCGATCACAAATATCAATACCTTATAAGAAGCCACATTTTTTCCCATGGCCTGGGCAAATATTTCATCTTCACGGACGGACTTGAGAACACGACCAAAGGGAGAGGTAGCAATTTTGTGAGATATCCATAGGGTGATAACGCAAAGGATGGAGACAAGGAGCAGAAAATCGATATGATTGTTTATTTCCCAACCCAAAAGCGTTGGTTGCGGGATACCCGGCAATCCCATGGGTCCGCTGGTCAAAGAAACCCAGTTGTTCATGATACTGAAGGTGATTACCTGGAAGGCAAAAGTGGCAATGGCAAAATAGTCGTCACGGATGCGAAGCGAAGGGATTCCCACCAAAGCCCCTAAAAGGCCTGAAAGAATCACCGCACAGACAATGTTTGCAAGAAATGGGCTGTGGAACTTCAGAGCCAATAGAGCAGCGACATAAGCCCCCACCCCGTAGAAAGCGGCATGGGCAATAGATAAAAGACCCGCGTATCCGGTAATGAGATTAAGGGATACGGATAGGATGACATAAATGCCGATGAGGATCAGGATGTGAAGAAAGTATTCCATGCTCTATAATTGTTGGCTGCCCCTGAACTACCTATTGCCCGTTTGTCAAATCTTGGATTTCCGGACGCAATAATGCCAGTGCCCGATCCATTATAGCCAATGCAAATTTGGCATCCTCTTCAACAGCTTCTTCGCCAGGATATCGAAACTCAACAGCAAATGCTGATAGCCATTCCAAATCATCAGACAGCTTTTTCAAATCTGGGAACACAGGTAAAATTAAATTCAACAAAACAGATAGATCATGAGTTTTTGAGAAGGTAATTTCATTTTTCTGAAGCAAGCCCTTCAAGTACTTCTCAACAGCCTGCTGTGCATGAAAACATACGGCATCCCAGTTGGTGGCTGCTTCCTTTACTTTTGCCTCTCGTTTTGCCGTGCCGACATCGCCTTCAGCCTTTTTGACCCATTCAGCTACGAGTTTTTTCATACAGCACCTTGCCTTCCCGCAGAATCTCCTTTATAAAAAAGTCTCCCAGTCTCAATCTGCGGTCAATATCCGCAGGCCTCCGAACAAGGAGATCAAGAGGAAAGGATCTTTTTATAGTCCTTCGAATCTCAAAAGCCTGTTGATGGGGACGGCTTTTAAAATCCATCACCACCAGAATATCCACATCACTGTCTGGAGTCGCGTTTCCCGAAGCATGGGAACCAAACAGGATAACACGTTCCGGATTGAATCGGTTGATAACATCATTAACAAAACCTTTTATGCTATCTTCAATGACTGTTTTCATTTTCACTTCCTCGAATATAACATCAGAGGGTAACTTTTTTCACTTTTTTGCCCAGGAATCCCTGCGGTCTGAAGACTAAAAATACCAGCAGGATCCCAAAGGCGATGGCATCCTGCCATTGCGTACCGATTTTCCACACTCCAAGATGCTGGGCAATTCCCAGAAGCAACGCTCCTGCTGCGATGCCTGGAACACTTCCAACGCCACCGACAATCACAGTCACGACTCCCATCATAAGGGCCTTCATGCCCATAGTTGGGGACATATCCACATCAAATGCAACCAAAATACCTGCTATTCCAGCCAAAGCAGAGCCCATGGCGAACGTATAGAGTATGACCCTTTCGCTGTCAATGCCGGAAACTCTGGCAAGTACTTTGTCATTAGCGACTGCGCGCATTGCCTTTCCGATTATAGTATAGCGAAGCCACAAGGCTGATGAAATAATCAGCAATAGGCTGACTCCTATGATAATTATTTGAGCAGGCGTAATACTGCCACCTATGATATCTATGCCAACACCTTCTGCGCCGTTTCAAAATGTTTTGTTGTCATCTCCAAAAGCCAAGGAAATCAGATTTTGTAATACAATGTAACTGCCCAGGGAGGCGAGAAGAAAAACAAGTGAAGAACTTTCTTTGCGTCGTAATGGTCGATAAACAAAAAAATCAATAAGGCAGCCTAAAGTTGCACATAAAAAAAGAAAAATTGGGATAGCAAACCAGAATGGAAAGCCAAATTTAATTTTGAATAAATAGGTTAAA
>JAJSZO010000130.1 GCA_030262795.1 Deltaproteobacteria bacterium
ACTGTTACACGGATTTTCCCTGTAACCGGAAAATTATTATCCTTATCTTCTCCAATGGTCATGATCTGTAAAATAAATTTCAATCTATCTTTGTATATAACAGGATTTTCGTCGATTAAACCTATGATTCTCCATTTTTGTAAATCTAAAAAATTGATGACATGATTTGAGGGGAATCTATGAGCAACCCATGGCTGTAAGGAAAGATACCCGAAGGCAAAAAATAAAATAACAGGTAAAATTAATGCGGTTTTTCTCTTAAGAATAAAATATAGTATTAAGCCGGTACATACAAGAATAACAAAATACGCATAAACTTTATGACCTGGCAGCCATAAAGCACAAATTAAACCCAGTATCATAGATACCAGGATTGGGATAACAGGACGAGAATAAATCTTGCCGCTCATTTTTCATCACGCTATTCATTCTGTAAGCGTTCACGGATTCAGAGTTCACCGGTCAGGGTTAGGACATTTGAACACTTAGGATTTGCTCAAGTTTCGCACTCCTCCATGCAACAAAAGCTTTAAAGGGGAAAGGATGCAACCGTAGAAAAAAGTATCTAATTTGTATTTCATTTGCAAGAATTTTAATTGATAAGCTGTTAGCCTTAGTCCTGAATCTTCCAGATCAACACTAACGCATTCTTAACTACTTAATATTATTAGATGTTATTTTTTAGTGTGGTAACAATTGAGACTAACATGCTTCTTAATGGTCTCATTTGACCATCAAAAATGGTGAAAAAATGGAATTTTCTACACTTTTTGTAGATTTTAAGTAGTTTTTGTACTTTTAAAGCTATATTTTAAAGCAGTTTTAGTGGCTAAATTGGCCAATTGTTACTACACTAAAATTTTTTTATCAATTAAATCAATAAGTTATTTTTTGCAAAAGCCCGATCGGGAAGACTCAGGATTGATTTTCGGCTTCTGTCCTGATGGTTTAAAAAGAAGATCAATTTCGGATTGAAGTTCTTCCTGAACTGCACGAAGATTGGCGACACCTGATCCTGCGGCAAAAATAATTTGGCCCATACTTCCGCCACCCTGAATGATTTCTCTGCCGCCACGGACCAGGTCGGCATGGGCTATGCCGAACATGGTGGAAAAGACATCGCATTCACGCCGCCTAAAAACTGATGAAGAATGGACTCATCCAGTACAGTTTTATCATCCACTGCGCGCAGAGTGTTGCTCCTGCCCTTACGGCGGACAAACTCCAGAACATCACCGTCTTTGCGTTGAATAGCGGCTCCGATTCGCATTTTCGTATATGGATGAAGGAAATCATCCAGCGACCGCTCAGGAATACCATAAAGCATGTGCTTCAACGCCCGCAAGGCTGAGCTTTTACCCGCCTCGTTGGAACCGTATATGATGTGGAGACCTTCCTTTCCTCCACTCAGATCAATTCGAACATCAGTAAAATGGCCGAAAGCAATAAGCCTTATCTCGCAAATTTTCATTCGGGATCGTCAAATTTTATTCCGTCTGCGCCTTCTTTCAGTTCTCTTGGAACTTTTTTTCAAGGTCTGCCAGTTCATCTGCCAGATCATGCAAACGGTCCGGGTCGGATTGCAACTCATCAAGAAGATGAACGAGCTCTCCTATGGCCCCGTCCGCTGATTTCAAGGCTTTGTCAGATAAGGGCGGTTTCGTGCGAAACTTCACTTTTTCAACCCAAACTTGCCCTCCGCTGGTATCCACAGCCGCCGACCGGATCTCATTGGTCCACCGCTCCATATCTGAAGCAATTTCATTATGGGATTGCGTGTTCCCTTTGATTACAACGCGAGCCACCAGCGGCAGGCCATCATTTTCGTCCAAACAAGCTTCAAGGTGTTTATTGAATCAATCAACCACCTCGTAACCACTATCAGCACCTGATGTATCCACATTTAAAATAACCCAGCGAATAACGTCCAGAGTTTTGAATTCCAACTCAGGCCGCCCGCTGTCATCAACGGAAACAAGCACACAGCCTTTGGGGCCGGTTTCTTTGACATGGCGGCCCTGAATATTTCCCGGAAACACAACCAGTGGATCATCCATGAGCACTTCGTGCTGATGAACATGCCCCAGAGCCCAGTAACAGAAATGTCTGCGTCACGCAGCTTGCTTGTTTGTGATACAAAATACAGGCCAGTGTTGTAGTCTTTCCAATCTCCGTCATAAAGGTCTCCGGCGATGAGAACAAAGAACACATTTTCCCTGATAGCAGTCTGAACCAGGTTGTCTAATGCCCGGCGGGTCGCCTGGCGAAGCTCATCGACCGGAGCACCATCATAGTAATCGAGCTTATGCAAAGGGCTGTCTAAATGAATGTCAGCAGCATGTAAAAATCTAAACATGTGTCAGTTCTCCGCTTGGAAAGATCGGCACGCTTTTTGCTGTAATGTATAACTATCTGGTTTAATTTGATAATTAAACCAGATAGATTCGGTGTATAAATTGTTTTTCAAAAATAGTTTTTCTTGAATGCAGTAATATTAACTGATTGCAATTTGACAGGCAATATTCATGCCGAACGCTATTGATAATTTGAAACTAATAGTTGCAAAATATTGTCTTATGGTCCATAGTATATTATTATTTTGATAGTCCTAAGTTTTCGTAACCCATTAAAATTATTAATAGCAACAAAATTGAAGCAAGATTTCCAAAACCAATGATTTTAATGGGTTATTGGATTATGGTTCAGAAACTTTGGAGAACTTAGGACTGGAGAGTTACCAATAAAAATTATGAAAATGGAGTATAATTATGTCAACAGCTGTTAAAATATCAGATAATCTTGTAATAAAAGCCAAAGTTAAATCAAAAATATTTAAACGATCTATTGCCGGTCAAATTGAATATTGGGCAAGCATCGGTCAAATAATTGAAGACAATCCGGATCTGCCATTGCCATTTATTCAAGAAATTCTCGTTGCAAAAGAGCAAATTAAAGCTGGGCTTGGAACCTCGTATGTTTTCGGAGAAGGCGAATGATTGAAATAAATAAAATCATTCAGTCCCCTTTGTTTGTCAAACAGAAAAAAAGACTACATAAGAACCAAATTAAAGATTCAGATAAGGCAGTTCGTGAAATAACTCAAGACCCGGAAATAGGAACCATGAAAACTGGTGATCTGAGCGGGGTTCGAGTATATAAATTTAAGTCCAAGCAATCGTTAATTCTTTTGGCATATGAAATTATAGAAAATTCTCTTTTCCTTTATACCTTTGGTTCTCATCAAAATTTCTATCAAGAACTAAAAAAATATATCAATCCTTAAACCTCTTCAATTTATTGATAAATCCACATAACCCCAAGATAAGTTGCAGGAATATTTTGCTCTTCCTCTTGTTTCTAAATTTGTTTTATCAACTGTCGGTTCAAAGTCATCCGATTTAACCCCATAGGTTTTTGCCCAAGGTGTTTCTGTACCTTTTTAGCTGTTCTGAACGTTCTATTAAATCCAGATTTTCGATTGTTGGGGCTTTGGCTTCAATATATCCGACTATATGCTGCTTTCCGTCCCAGATCCGGAAATCAGGATTGCCAGCCTCAGTACTCTTGGGTAGTGTGGTGATGTGTATTTTACTTTTTCCGAAAGATTGCGCTATTTTTTTAAACAATTCATCAAGGGTTGCATAATAACTTTCTTCTCTGGCATCCCCCTGATTTGCGATTTTAAATATCTTTTTCAGATATGATTTAAGCATTCAGACTACCGACGCTTCATGGCCTGCATATCAATTGTTTTCCGACGCGGTTCTTTGCAGTATTGTTTTTGTGATACGTTTGAAATCTATATAACATTTGGAAACGCTTTGGGCGTGTGAGCCGGTGGCTCCCTCAGCCGGTTTAAGAAAGAAAACCGGTTTTCTCGCTTCCTGCACAAGGGGCATAAGACTCTTATCTTAAGATTTTGATCCAGAACCCGCTGTTTGTCCGAGAATATATTCCTAAGTTGCAAGCCGGTATTTTACTCTTCCCATGCTGGATATTGTTCCGGCTTGCTACCTGTCTCATTAACCATCCTTGGATAGGTTATACCTTGTTTCGGTTCCTGAGGTCTTTTCCTGCTTTTGGTTATTTTAAACAACCAACTATCTCCGTAATCAAACATGTAATATAGTTTTTTTCTTTTTTCTAGTGGATATAAGTTCTCTAAAGTTACGCTATATATTCCTTCATTTTCATCATCAAAGCGAACACGATCACGACTTCTTTCTGTTCTTGAAATATAAAACTCATATAAATGGTCATTATCGAATTCTACTGCATCCTGGATTGCAAAATGGAGATCTTCAAGAGTTGACGTAGAATCAATTTCAACTGTTGCTTCCCATTTATCTTCTAAATAGGCTCCCGATAATAATTCAATATTTAATATCCAGATCATTAAACCACCTTTCTTTTTTTCAATGCCTTGCATGATCCTCGGGGAAAGCCGGTAAGCTTTCCCCGTAGGTTGTCCATACGCTTGATGGCGTGGACGCTTCGTGCCACGCCATCGTTGCGGATTCCGCAGCGTTATACCTTAATTTCGAGTACAATCCGGCCGATTTCAGAGGACAATTTTAGCTGTTCAACTTTAGAAAATACTGTAGTCATATACTCCCACATCTCATTTTGGTGCAACCAGATGGGATCTGCATTCCTTCGAATGAACTCGTCCACATCCATACCGTCAATGGTTGGCGGACGCTGGCAGTAAGTTTTCGTTTACGCTTTGTCATGATGGATATTTCCCTGTTTCTTTCTCAAAACCACGAATACTTTTCAGTGATGCCGGAACATAGTGGCGTATTAATTGAAATCGTATGTACTCATCTGTTGATGGTCTTCCAGTACTTGATCCCTGCCGCCCCATCCTGACACTCGGGACATCGTCTTTCGTACATGTCGGATTCCTTTGTTCCGTAAACATAGCCACAAATGGTACATTCGGTTTTATATGCATACTGTCCGTGGTCAGCTCCTAACACTCCACAATGACCGCAGCATTGCTGGTCATGAGGATTCAGGTAGCCGATTTCTACGGACTCGTCTCTGCCTTCCTGCCATTGAATTTGCATATCAATGTCGTTCATATTAATCTCCTTTCCCAACGCTGAGGTAATTTGTTAGCCGATGCTTTAAACGATTGAAGTTAAATTTTCCGTACATTGGCTTTTTTATTCGTTGTTTCTATGGTGCAGATAGTAAATATTTAAATCCAGTATCGCTATCTTTTTCCCTTTACTGGTTACATAAGCATGTATTCTGAATTCTTCGTTATCTCTTTTTGTCTCCGTGCATTCAAAAATTAATTTTTCTCCGCAGGAAACCGGTAAAAAAAACTTCGCCAGAACAATTTCTTTTAATTTTACATTTTTTTTGCGCCATTCCTGTAAAACAACTAAAACTGCCTGTATTTTACAAAAACCCGGCAGAACGGGTTTTTCTGGGAAGTGACCCTGAAAACCTGTGAACTCTTCAGGAAAAAGAAAACGGGCAGATACATTGTTTCTGTCTTTTTCAGTTATATCAGACATGTACTGTTTGATTTCCCGCATAATTATATTCATGCCCGGATCTCCAATAATCGAACAACAAGATTATATTCATATTGATAATGCTTAATAATAATACCGGCTGGATAAAGTTTTTTATTCACTTTTTGGTATTCATAATAAAAAACACTCCAGACTTTTTTGTTATTTTCATAATAGTTTTTTTCGATCAAAACTTTATCAGCACCGGCAAAGACATATTCCATGGTACCTGATACCTCCGGCTGTCTGAAAATGATTGTATATTTTTTCTTAAAAACATTAGCGTCTGCCGCTGGTATGCAGTCAAAATAAGCCTTTTTGATGTTATCGGCAACTACGTTCGCAAAATCGCCGTGACGTGTAAACTCTTCAATCGCAAACCTGCAAGCAACTCTATCTTTTTCCATTGATAATTCAAAAAGAGTGCCGCCTCCTATCGGATTTATTCCAACCACTGTAAAAGATTTATTTTTAATGTCTGCAGCGATATAACCGATAGCGGAAGGAATGGAATGTCGTTTGTACATAAATTCAATAGTGGTTACGAACTGGAATTCAGACGGCAGGGAACCGGCAAATTGTTGACGCACATCTGTTGGATCGAATAACTCAACCGGTACAAGTGCTGTTTTTTGAAAAGGGATATTGGTACAGCAGGTTAAGCAAAGGATAGACAGCCCTGCTACTATATACTTTAATATTAATAATTGGGATTTATGCCCAATTTCCCCTGATTTGTATTCTTTATCCATAATCTATAAAATGATGGGATGACAATTATTGAAGAAATATATCCGAATAAAACACCTGAAACTATCGTAGCCCCAATTGAAAATAATACCGGATGGTTAGCAAACAACAATACTCCTGCGCCTATGAGTGTTGTAATTGCCGAAAGCGACACAGCCATATGTGTCCCTGTTTTCAAGTTGCGTGAGCATGTATAAACCATGAAGATTCCATAGTCAATGCAGAGACCTAAAACAACCATAGCTGCAATAAGGATGGGCGCATTTAGAAACAAACCGAAAATTGGAATAATTCCCATGACTGCTGTTGTGCCTGTTATAACCGGAATCAGGGCAAGAGCCGTCATTTTTATATTTTTTAACAACAGGCAGGTTAACAAAGGTATCATTATAGCAGCGATTCCCGATAATAAAATTATTTCTGAGGACACAGATTCAGACAGCATACGTGAAAGAACTTTTCCGGAGACCAAAAATGTCCCTGGATAATGACTGGATATCGTTGACATGGCATTTACATATTTATCTTCATCAGGAAAGAAAGACATCACTTGCAAGCGGTTATTCTTCTCCATTACAAAGCGTTCCTTCAGCCTTTTATAGATTTTAATTCTTTTTGGTTCATTTTCAACAATCGTACACGCATACAAATTATCAAAAAATGGAGAAAATGCGTTTTCAGAAAAATTATAATCACTTCCATACGTTGAGATAAGCTCCCTCAGCTTTTCTTCTTTTCCTTGCTTCCAAAATTTTTTCCATCTATCAACATTGGCCTTGCGTGTTTGTTTTGAAGGCCAAATCGCAGCAAGGCTTGAAAAATTATCTTCTCCAACCACCGTCTTTGCTTGCTTGTAAATTTTTTCATTAAC